>JASBUE010000159.1 GCA_030148045.1 Candidatus Tenderia sp. | reverse complement strand
AAGTCGGTGCTTCCGGTGTTCGAGGAGTTGAACGGTCTGCTCTTCTACCCGGTGCAGTACGAAGGCGAGGAGATCTCGAAGAACGTGTTCTACACCGGTGCGGCGCCCAACCAGCAGGCCATCCCGGCGGTCGAGTACCTGATGTCGAAGGACGGCGGCGAGGTCAAGCGCTGGGTGCTGCTCGGCACCGACTACGTGTATCCGCGCACCACCAACAAGATCCTGCGCGCCTTCCTCAAGTCAAAGAGCGTCGCCGAGTCCGACATCATGGAGGAGTACACCCCGTTCGGGCACTCCGACTACCAGACCATCATTGCCAACATCAAGAAGTTCGCCTCCGCCGGCAAGAAGACCGCGGTGGTGTCCACCATCAACGGCGACGCAAATGTACCGTTCTACAAGGAGCTGGGCAACCAGGGTATCTCTGCCGAGGATATCCCGGTGGTGGCCTTCTCCGTGGGTGAAGAGGAGTTGTCCGGCATCGATACCAAGCCGCTGGTCGGTCACCTGGCCGCCTGGAACTACTTCCAGAGCGTGGACGCGGACGCCAACTACGACTTCATCGATGCCTGGCATGCGTTCATCGAGGACAAGGAGCGGGTCACCAACGATCCCATGGAGGCCCACTATATCGGATTCAACATGTGGGTAAAGGCGGTCGAGGCGGCCGGCACCACGGATCCCACTGCGGTGCAGGAGGCCATCATCGGCGTGGCGGTGCCGAATCTGTCCGGCGGCTACTCGGCCATGATGCCCAATCACCACATCACCAAGCCGGTGCTGATCGGCGAAATCCAGGAAGACGGTCAATTCGCGACCGTCTGGCGTACCCCGGGCCTGGTGGTGGGTGATGCCTGGTCCGATTTTCTGCCCGGCTCCAGGGACATCATCAGTGACTGGCGCACGCCACTGGCCTGCGGCAACTACAACGTCAAGACCGGCAAGTGCTCGGGACAGAACTACTGATCTGGTGAATGGGGTGCCCAATGGCGGGCACCCCTGAGCCGGGGCCGACAACAACGCCGCGAGAGAACTCAAGACACATCATGCCCACAGACTTTTTGTCCAAGAGAATGATCATTAACTGCTTGAGAGTGCTGTTATCCGGGTTGATGCTGGTCAGCGTTTTGAGCCAAGCGAGCGACAACGCCGCCTTTAATCAGGGTATCGATCAACTCAAGCACCACGACTTCAGCATCAAGGCCAAAGGTATCGAACAGATCGCCGCCAGCGGCCATCCCGCCGCCGCCCGGGTGCTCGGCGAGCTGCTGGCCGGCGACCTGTACTTTCGCGGGTCGGACCGGCGCCTGGTGACCGGCCAGCGCGAAGGCCGCGAGTACCTCATCCATGATGCCCTTACCGGCGAGGCGCTTGGCCGCCTGTCCAGGCGCGAACTCGACCGCATCATTTTGAACAACCGCCTGCGCGTCCAGATCCGCGGCGCCATCGCCGCCCTGAACCTGACTCACCCGGATGCCGCCGTGCGCCTGGCCGGCGTCAACCAGCTGCTGGACAAGCCCGACCCCGACGCCGTGGGTGTGGTGCGCCGCCAGCTGGAACAGGAGCAGGACGGCCGCGTGGCCGAGGCCATGCGCACGGTGATCGCCTTGGAGGACCTCAAGGCCGACGACAAGACGCAGGTGTTGACCGCCATCGAACGACTGGCGGGCAGCATGTTGCCCGCGGCGCGCAACGGCCTGCGGCAACTGGCCGGACAGGCCGAGGACAAGGAAATCAGCCGGGCCGCCGAGAAGGCCTTGTCCAGTATCCAGACAAAGCTGCAGCTGAATGAACTGGCGGAGACGCTGTTCTTCGGCCTGAGTCTCGGCTCGGTGCTGGTGCTGGCGGCCATCGGCCTGGCCATCACCTTCGGTGTCATGGGCGTCATTAACATGGCCCACGGCGAGCTGATCATGCTCGGCGCCTATACCACATATATGGTGCAGATGCTGATGCCCAACCACATCGACCTGTCGCTATTCGTCGCCATCCCCGCCGCCTTTATCGTCTCCGGTCTGGCGGGCATCGCTATTGAGCGTGGCGTGATCCGTTTTCTTTACGGACGACCGCTGGAGACCCTGCTGGCCACCTTTGGTATCAGCCTGATCCTGCAGCAACTGGTGCGTACGGCCATCTCGGCGCAGAACGTGGTGGTGGAGAATCCCGGCTGGATGAGCGGCTCGTTGGAGCTCAACGCGGCGTTGTCTCTGACCTACAACCGCCTGTACATCATCCTGTTTGCCCTGATTACCTTCGCGGCCTTGTTGTTCGTTCTGAAAAAGACCGCACTGGGCCTGCAGGTGCGCGCCGTATCGCAGAACCGTGCCATGGCGCGTGCGCTGGGCGTGCGCTCCGCCTGGGTGGACGCCATGACCTTCGGCCTGGGCTCGGGCATCGCCGGGGTGGCGGGCGTGGCCTTGAGTCAGCTCACCAACGTCGGCCCCAACCTGGGCCAGTCTTACATCATCGACAGCTTCATGGTGGTGGTGTTCGGCGGCGTCGGTAACCTGTGGGGTACCCTGGTGGCCGGTCTGTCGCTGGGCGTGGTGAACAAGTTCCTGGAGCCCTGGTCCGGCGCGGTGCTGGCCAAGATCCTGGTGCTGGTGTTCATCATCCTGTTCATCCAGAAACGGCCAAGGGGACTGTTCCCGCAGAAGGGCCGGGCGGCGGAGGGCTGAGCATGTTTTTCCAGCGCAGCCTGCTGGCCAATGACCGTGGCGGCCGGATATTCCTCGCCATTTTGGCAATGGTTGCCGTGCTGGTACCGATCCTCAACCTGGCGCTGCCCGAGTCCCATCCCCTGCATGTCCCCACCTATACGGTGACTCTGCTGGGCAAGTACCTGACCTATGCCCTGCTGGCCGTCGCCGTCGACCTGGTATGGGGTTACCTGGGCATTCTCAGCCTGGGCCACGGCGCCTTCTTCGCCCTGGGCGGCTACGCCATGGGCATGTACCTGATGCGCCAGATCGGCGACCGGGGCGTGTACGGCAACCCGGAGTTGCCGGACTTCATGGTGTTCCTTGACTGGCAGGCGCTGCCCTGGTTCTGGCACGGCTTCGACCAGTTCTGGTATGCCGCGCTGATGATCCTGCTGGTGCCCGGTGCGCTGGCCTTCGTGTTCGGTTGGCTGGCGTTCCGTTCGCGGGTGACCGGCGTTTACCTGTCCATCATCACCCAGGCGCTCACCTATGCGCTGATGCTGGCCTTCTTCCGCAACGAGATGGGTTTCGGCGGCAACAACGGTCTGACGGACTTCAAGGACATTCTCGGTTTCGACATCCAGTCCGATGCCACGCGCATCGGCCTGTTCCTGGCCTCCGCCATTGCGCTGGCGCTGGGTTACCTGGTCTGCCGCGCCATCGTCACCTCGCGCCTGGGGCGGGTGGCGGTGGCCGTCCGCGATGCCGAGGACCGCACCCGCTTCATCGGCTACCGGGTGGAACACGTCAAGCTGACCATCTTCACGGTATCCGCCATGTTGGCCGGTCTGGCCGGGGCCCTGTATGTGCCGCAGGTGGGTATCATCAATCCCGGCGAGTTCAACCCGCTGAACTCCATCGAGATCGTCATCTGGGTGGCCATCGGTGGACGTAACACCCTCTATGGAGCGGTGATCGGCGCCATCCTGGTGAACTACGGCAAGACCTACTTCACCGGCGTGTTGCCCGAGGCCTGGTTGTTCGCCCTCGGCGGGCTATTCGTGCTGGTGACACTATTCCTGCCCCAGGGTATCGCCGGGCTGCTGCGCAGCCGCCGGCAGAATCAGCGGCCGGCACCGCCCGCGGCGGCCCGGGAGGGCGCGGTATGAAGGCCCTCGATCAACTGCGCGAGACCATGCGCCGTGACAAGGTGTGGGAGTTCCTGCAGCCGCCGGTCAACCTGCAGCTGGATGTCATTCACGGCAACATCCTTTATCTGGAGGACGTGTCGGTCAGCTTCGACGGTTTCAAGGCCATCGACGCCCTGACTCTGTATATCGAAGTCGGGGAGCTGCGCTGCATCATCGGCCCCAACGGCGCCGGCAAGACCACCATGATGGACATCATCACCGGCAAGACCCGGCCCGATACCGGCTCGGTCTGGTTCGGTCAGCGCATCGACCTGTTGAAACTGACCGAGCCCGAAATCGCCCAGGCCGGTATCGGGCGCAAGTTCCAGAAACCCACGGTGTTCGAACAGCACAGTGTATTCGAGAACCTGGAGCTGGCCATGGCCGGCGATAAGGGCGTGTGGTCCACCTTCACCGCAAGGCTCAACGGCGAGCAGCGCGATCGCATTGACGAGGTACTTGAGATCATCGGCCTGACAATGCACATTCACGATCGCGCCGGCAGGCTCTCCCATGGCCAGAAACAGTGGCTGGAGATCGGCATGTTGCTGATGCAACGCCCCCATCTGCTCTTGGTCGACGAACCGGTGGCCGGCATGACCCATCAGGAGATGGATCGTACCGCCGAGCTGCTGACCTCGCTGGCCGGGGAACACTCGGTAGTGGTGGTCGAGCACGATATGGACTTCGTCCGCGCCATCGCCAATAAGGTCACCGTGTTGCACCAAGGCAGCGTGCTGGCCGAAGGGAGCATGGATCAGGTGCAGCATGATCCCCGTGTCATCGAGGTGTACCTGGGGGAGTAGGCCATGTTGAAGATCGAGCGGCTCAACCAATTCTACGGCGAGAGTCACACTCTCTGGGATCTGGATCTCGACGTTCCCGAAGGCCGCTGCACCGTATTGATGGGTCGTAACGGTGTGGGCAAGACCACCCTATTGCAATGTATCATGGGCCTGTTGCCGGTCAGCGACGGCGGGATGGATTTTGCGGGCGTCGACCTGGTGAAGGCCTCCGCAGAGAGGCGTGCCAATCTTGGGATGGGCTACGTGCCCCAGGGCCGGCAGATCTTTCCTGCCCTGACGGTGGAGGAAAACCTGCAGATCGGCCTGCCCGCGCGCCGCGACAAGCTGCGCAAGGTGCCCGGGCTGGTCTATGAACTGTTTCCGGTGCTCAAGGAGATGCTGGGGCGTCGCGGCGGCGATCTGTCCGGCGGCCAGCAACAGCAGCTGGCCATCGGCCGCGCCTTGGTGCTTTACCCCCGGTTGCTGATCCTCGATGAGCCGACCGAGGGCATCCAGCCCAACATTGTCCATGAGATCGGCGATATCATTCGCAGGCTCAACCGGGAGGTTGGCCTGACGGTGCTGCTGGTGGAGCAGAAGCTGCCCTTTGCGCGGCGTGTGGGTGACCGCTTTACTATTCTTGATCGCGGTCGCGCGGTTGCCGGCGGCGAAATGGGCGGGTTGAATGACGAATTGGTGAAGGAGTATCTGACGGTATGAGCACGGTGGCGGCCGAAGAAGTGGCGAGCGGCTGGCGGGCCCGGCTGGAACTCGGCTTCGCCCCGCGTCCCGGGCGTACCGCGTTGGTCCACCGCAGGCAGCGCGGCCCGCTGGCGGTACAGCGCCCCTTTTATCCGGAGGACGATGTCTGCCATCTGTACCTGCTGCATCCACCCGGTGGCGTGGTAGGCGGCGACAGCCTGCACATTCAGGCCGATGCGGGGGCGGGCGCCCATGCCCTGGTGACCACGCCCGGCGCAACCAAGTTTTATCTCAGTGCCGGCGCGAGCGCACAGCAGGTGCAAATTCTGCGTGTCGCCGTGGGTGCCAGCCTGTAATGGCTGCCCCAGGAAAACATCTTCTTCCGCGGTGCCCTGACACAGCTACAGACCTGCATCGAGCTGGTGGAAGGGGCCCGCTTCATTGGCTGGGAATGCCAGTGTCTGGGCCGGCCGGTGATCGCTGAGCGCTTCGACAGCGGTCAGGCCGACTTTCAGTTGCGCGTCATGCGCGGCCAACGGCCGTTATTGTTGGAGCGTCTCACGGTCACGCCGGGAAGACTCAACGGCGCCGCCGGCCTGCGCGGCCTGCCGGTCACCGCCACACTGGTGGCAACGCCCGCCGGAGAGCTTTAACTCGGACAGGCCCGCGAACTGCTGGGCGACACATCCAGCGCTGCCGCCACCCTCATGGACGACCTGCTGGTGGTGCGCTACCTGGGCGACTCCACCGAACGCTGCCGCAAGCTGTTTGTTGCGATCTGGGCGGCGATCCGGCCAACCGTAATTGGCCGTGAACCCTGCCCACCACGCATCTGGTCCACCTGAACAAATATTAAGGAGAGGCCATGGAGCTTACCCCGAGAGAAAAAGACAAGCTGCTGCTGTTCACCGCCGCGTTGCTGGCGGAACGCCGCAAGGCGCGCGGGGTCAAGCTCAACTATCCTGATGCCGTGGCCTTCATCAGCGCCGCCATCATGGAGGGCGCACGCGACGGGATGAGTGTCGCCGAGCTGATGGATCATGGCCGCACCCTGTTGACCCGTGAGGATGTCATGGACGGCATTGCCGAGATGATCCACGAGGTGCAGGTGGAGGCCACCTTTCCCGACGGCACCAAGCTGGTGACCGTCCATGCCCCCATCGTTTGAGTTCAGGAGGACACACACATGATCCCAGGTGAAATCCAGGCCGCCGCCGGCGATATCGAGCTCAGCGCGGGTCGCGAAACCGTCTCGGTGAGCGTGGCCAATACCGGCGACCGGCCCATCCAGGTGGGTTCCCATTACCACTTCTTCGAGACCAACCCGGCCTTGGTATTCAATCGCGAGGTGACGCGCGGTTTCCGGCTCAACATCCCCGCCGGCACCGAGGTGCGCTTTGAGCCGGGCCAGACCCGCGAGGTGGAGCTGGTGGCCTATGCGGGCGAGAGCCGGGTGTATGGATTTAACGCGGCGATCATGGGGAGGCTCGACTGATGGCAAGGATTTCAAGGCAGGCCTACGCCGAGATGTACGGCCCCACCACCGGCGACTGGGTGCGCCTGGGCGACTCGGCGCTATGGATACAGGTGGAAAGGGATCACACCGTCTATGGCGACGAAGTGAAGTTTGGCGGCGGCAAGGTGATCCGCGACGGCATGGGCCAGTGCCAGCGTGAATCGAAGGAGGTCGTCGATCTGGTCATCACCAATGCCCTGATCCTTGACCACTGGGGCATCGTCAAGGCGGATATCGGCATCAAGGACGGGCGCATCAGCGGCATCGGCAAGGCCGGCAATCCGGATGTGCAGCCGGGTGTCAATATCCTGGTGGGTCCCGGTACCGAGGCCATCGCCGGGGAAGGCCAGATCCTCACCGCCGGTGGCATCGACGCCCACATCCACTTCATCTGTCCGCAGCAGGTGGAAGAGGCGCTGATGTCCGGCGTCACCACCCTGCTCGGCGGCGGCACCTGGCCGGCCACCGGCACCAACGCCACCACCTGCACGCCGGGCCCCTGGAATATCCAGCGCATGCTGCAGGCCGCCGACGACCTGCCCGTGAACCTGGGATTTTTGGGCAAGGGCAACGCCAGCCTGCCGAAACCGCTGGAGGAACAGATCGCCGCCGGCGCCATCGGCCTGAAGCTGCACGAAGACTGGGGCACCACACCGGCCGCCATCGACAACTGCCTGTCGGTGGCAGACAGCATGGACGTGCAGGTGGCCATCCATACCGACACCCTCAATGAATCCGGTTTCGTCGAGCACAGCCTGGCCGCCATGAAGGGTCGCACCATCCATACCTATCACACCGAGGGTGCCGGCGGCGGCCACGCGCCGGATATCATCAGGGCGGCGGGCGAGCCCTATGTGCTGCCCTCGTCGACCAATCCCACGCGGCCTTATACGGTCAACACGGTCGACGAGCACCTGGACATGCTCATGGTGTGCCACCATCTGGATCCGAATATTGCCGAGGACGTGGCCTTCGCCGAGTCGCGTATCCGCCGCGAGACCATCGCCGCCGAGGACATCCTGCACGACCTGGGCGCCTTCTCCATGATCGCCTCCGACTCTCAGGCCATGGGTCGGGTCGGGGAGGTGATCACCCGTACCTGGCAGAGCGCGCACAAGATGAAGGTGCAGCGTGGCGCCCTGGCCGGTGATCCGGCCGAACACGATAACTTCCGCGCCCGGCGCTATATCGCCAAGTACACCATCAACCCGGCCATCAGCCACGGCATCGCCCACGAGGTGGGCTCGGTGGCCATCGGCAAGCTGGCCGATCTGGTATTGTGGAAGCCGGCCTTCTTCGGCACCAAGCCCAGCCTCATTCTCAAGGGCGGTATGATCGCCGCGGCGCCCATGGGCGACCCCAATGCCTCCATCCCCACACCGCAGCCGGTACACTACCGGCCTATGTTCGGTACCCTCGGCGGCGCCCGCCATGCCACGCGCATGAGTTTTTTGTCGCAGGCGGCGCAGGATGCGGACATTGCCGGTCAGCTGGGCCTGAAGGGGATGATCGGGGTGGTGAAGGGCTGCCGCGGCATTGGCAAGGCCGACATGGTGTTGAACGATTACCAGCCCGAGATCGAGGTGGATCCCCAGACCTACCAGGTCAAGGCCGACGGTGAACTGCTTACCTGTGAGCCGGCGAAAGAACTGCCCATGGCGCAGCGGTATTATCTGTTTTGATGCAGCGGCAAACCAGGCGCATACCCGGATGATCCGCCAATGATACGGCTGACCCGAAAGATCACCGCTCCCGCGACGCCCGATACCGGCGTGACGCTGCCATTGCAGCAGCGGCTCAAGAGCCGGCAGCGCGTCACCCTGGATGACGGTCGCGATGCCGGCCTGTTCCTGGAGCGCGGCACGACCCTGAAGGACGGCGAACTGCTGTCCGGTGAGGACGGGGTCACGGTGCGGGTGCGCGCCGCCGCCGAGCCCCTGTCCATGGTGCGCAGCGACGATCCCGTACGGCTGGCCCGCGCCTGTTATCACCTGGGTAACCGCCACATGCCCATCCAGATCGCACCCGGCGAGCTGCGTTACCCACACGATCATGTGCTGGATGACATGCTGCGCGGTCTCGGCCTGGAAGTGACCGTCGAGCAGGCGCCCTTCGAGCCCGAGCCCGGTGCCTACGGCGGCCGCGACCACCCTCATTATAAAGAAAGAGCAAGGACCGACGCGTGAACGCTTCT
>JASBUE010000157.1 GCA_030148045.1 Candidatus Tenderia sp. | reverse complement strand
GCATCAGGAACTGGAATTCCAGGTAAGGGCCCTGCCCGATGGGCTGCCTGCCGACATCATCGTCGGCAAACCGCAACTGACGGCGGCGCCTCTGCCCGAAAACTTTACCCAATACGAGCTGAGCGAGTGGACCCTCACCCTCAAGGCCCCGGTGGGCGTCACCGCCCTGCCGCGCCTGTTGCCCGGCATCGAACTGCCGGCGGGGCTGAAACTGTATCCCGACCCGGCGCGCTACCACACCGAACAGGACACCGGCGGTATCATGGACGCGGCCGACTACACCCTCTCCATCATGCCGCTTAAGGCGGGCGAATTCGAACTGCCGCCGATCCGGGTGCCCTATTTCGATCCGGACAGCGGTAAAGCGGGGCTGGTGGAACTGCCGGGACGGACGATTACGGTGGCGGCCAATCCCCTGCCGCAGCCCGAGGCGGCCATCGCCAGCCCGCCGCTGGCGACGGCTGAAGCCAACGTCGCCGCGACCACCACAACCGGCTGGCAGTGGCAGCTGACCACCGCCGTCACGACCCTGCTATGGCTCACCACGCTGTTAAAACTTTGGCGCAGACAAAACGGGCGCCCCGCCGCAAAAGGAGTGGTCCAAGCGCAGCAGGCCGCAAAACCAAAAGAGACGCGCCATCCCTTGCAACACACACTGCTGCAGGCCCTGGGCAGCCGGACCCTGGAGCAGGGACTGCAACAATGGCGGGCACAACACCCGGAAGACGAGACGGTGGCGGCAGCGGTGAGGGCGCTGCAACGCAACTGTTACGGTGGGGGGGACGAGCCCAAGGAGGAACTTGAGCGCAAAGTGAACGCGGCGGTCGAACGGATCAGGCGCAAGCCGGTGAAATCTGCCGCCAATGAAGCGGATCCTTGGCGGGCGGAGAGCTTTTCCCCGCCCCTCAGCGACAACTAAACAGGCGACGCGCAAGGACTCGCCTTACTTCACGTCAATGGCGTGCTCTTGCGCCTCGGGCATGTCGGCCTTCAGGCTGTTGCGCTCTTGCCATTCACTGCCACGCCGTTCGATCCACGCCTGCTCCGCCTCGGGCAAGGGACCCCGTTTCAAAGTCGATTCCCACTCCCACAGGGCCGAGCGGGCCTTGCGCAGGAACGGGTCGTTGGGGGGCGAGAGATGAATGAAGGTGCGCATGGCACCCATCGCCCCCTCGAGGTCTTCCAGCTGTTCCAGCGCCACCGCCAATCCCCAGTAGGCATTGGCCTGGTAGGGCTTGAGTTCTATGGCGGCGTTGAAGAAATCCGCTGCGGCCTTGTAGTCCTGCTTGCCGATCAGGGCGTAGCCCATGTTAACGTAGGCCTCGGGCATCCCGGGCACCAGCTCGATGACGCGGTGCAGGGCGGTGATGGCGAAGTCGTAACGCTTGGCATGCAGCATGGCCACGGCCTGCTGGAAGCGCTCCTCGATCAGGCGTTCGCGGTACTGGCGTGCATGGCCACCGGGGTCGGCCTCGGCATCGACCAGGGGTTCGGTCTTCACCATCGGGGGCTGGTAGGCGAACTGGGCGCGCGTGGCGAAACCGGACATCAGCGCCAGCATCACCAGCACCAGCATCAAGGCGGTGACGGCGGCGGTCTTTTCCATCAGGCCGGTGTCGTGCATCAGATCACCCCCTTATGGGCCGCCTCGCTGTAGTAGGGCGCGCCGAAATAGGTGGTAAAGGCCAGGCCGAAGATGGCCAGAATGACCACCGCCCCGACCCGGATCGGTATCTTGTAGGTCAGGCGCGCGTGGATGCCCGCGGCGATGGAGAGCCAGGTCATGAAGGAGGAGGTCTCCAACGCGTCCCATTGCCAAAACCGGCCCCAGGCGTCCTGGGCCCAGACCGCGCCGGCGATCAGCATCAGACTGTCGAAGATCAGGGCCAGCATCATGAAGCGCCACGCCAGGCCGTCCAGGGCCTCGTCCGTCATATGGGAGACGCTGCGGGCAAAACGGGGGATGGCGCGCAGCAGGATGACACCGGCCAGGCCGGCGGCCACCAGGCAGAAGGAGAGAAACACCTTGCCGAAGCCGACATGGGCCCAGAGCCAGTTGTTGGAATAGGTGGGCGGAAAAAGGCTGTCTTCCGGTTCCAGGAACAGGACCCAGGTCCCCAGGATCCAGATCAACGGCAGCACCACCACGGCGCTGGCGCGCAGCCGCGGCACCCGCCAGTAGACCAGGGCATAGATCAGGCCGAGGCTGAACAGCTGGCTCATCAGCAGTTCGTAAAGATTGACGAAGGGGCCGTGGCCGAGGCGCATCCAGCGCAGCGCCAAGGCGATGGTGAGCAGCCCCACCCCGCTGACGATAAAGGTCAGTATCCACTGCTCGGTACGGCGGCTGGGCAGGGTCACGGCGGCGCCGGGACCCTCGGCGCCCAGTTGCCAGACACTCCTGAAGGCGAGCAAGGTGGCCAGGGCGTAGGCCGTCAGACCCGCCCACATCCAGGGGACTTCGGTTGCCGCGTCGCTCATGCGTTTTTCACCTCGTAGTCCATAACACCGCCCCGCTGTGTTCGCCTTGCGCCGGATTCGGCCAGGGGCCGATGGCGGAATTTACTCCAATAGTGCAGACTCAGGCCGAACACCGTCAACATGGCGGCGATGAACAGCCACTTGAGGGTGGGATCGTAAAAGATCTTGTAACCCATCCAGGTGCTCAGCGCCTCGTAGCGCAGGTAGCCGCCCGGCAGCCCAACCCCCTGTCCCGGCTGCAATTCGACGCGCCGGTCACCGTCGTTGACCACCAGCACACCCTCTGACTGATTGCCGTCGAGCAGCCATTCCGACTCCAGGTCATAGCCCGTTTCCAGGCGCAGCCAGAACTTGATCTCGGTCTCGCTGCCCGGCGGAACCCAGCTGTTGGCCTGCTTGTAGTCGAACAGGGGGTAGGAGGGCATGTGGATGGTGCCGGTCACCGGCCGTCCCTGCGGCGGGATCCAGGTCAACACCGCCGCGAACCCCTTGTTGAAGGTGGTGTAGAAACGATAGCCGTCCAGGATCAGGGGCGTGTCATCGCCGACCACGACGTTTTCCCAACCGCCCCGCCCATCGGGAATGAGGACATGGCTGCGGGTCTTGCCACGCACCAGCCCGGGCCGGTATTCCACGCTATAATTCTGTTGGACAAAGCGGACCGCGTCCAGTTCGCCGGGGTGCCAGGGTCCCTGGCTGATCTCCTGCATGGTACGGGGGTCGAAGGCGCTGCCTTGAGTCACCTCGACGCGGGACTCGAAGTGGGTCAGGCGCCCGATCGCCACCAGGATGCAGATGGACAACAGTCCCAGGTGAAACATCAACAGGCCGGGGCGGCGATTGATGCCGGGTTGCGTGATAATGGCGGCGAGCAGGTTGACGGCCAGAAACAGCAGCGGCAC
>JASBUE010000153.1 GCA_030148045.1 Candidatus Tenderia sp. | reverse complement strand
GCGACGACTTGGCCACCATCGGTTCGGGACTGCTGGTGCCGGAGACCCTGCTGGAGAGCGAGGTGCCGCTGGAGTTGCCTGACTGGCTGGAGGCGCTGATGGCACGGGCGCCGCCCGCGCCCGAGGAGGGTGATGGCTGTTTCGATCGCATCGCCCTGGAGATCGTCGCCACCCTCGGCGACGCCACCCGCGCCGCAGCGCAGCGGGGCCGCGCCCTGGGCTATGAAGTTTATGAACACCATCCGTTTATCGGCGGCGACGCCCTGCTGGTGGGGCGGCGGTTGGCGGCGGAACTGCTGCAGGGTCCCAGGGGGATGCATGTCTGGGGCGGCGAGACCACGGTGCGGCTGCCCAACAAACCGGGCCGTGGCGGTCGCAACCAGCACCTGGCGCTGAGCGCCGCCATCGAACTGGACGGCAGGAAAAACGTCGCCCTGCTCGCCGCCGGCACCGATGGCTCAGATGGTCCCACCCAGGACGCCGGCGCCGTGGTGGATGGCGCTACGCTGCGGCGGGGCAGGGCCGCAGGCATGAATGCCAGGCGCGCCCTGGCCGCGGCCGACGCCGGAACCTTCCTGGCCGCCAGTGGCGACCTGATCCAGACCGGACCTACCGGGACCAATGTCATGGATATCATGCTGGGGCTGAAGCAGTGAGCGCTTACGCTTGCCAGCCGTCGACTTCGAACGTAAGGTTTATGCCCGTCAAGCGACATTTTAAACATGACCGATTATTTCAGTAAGGAGTCGAACATGAGCATCTGCTGTCCGCCCAAGAACTAAAAAGCGGATCACACCCGGCATGACAAGCACCGCCAGGGCGTACGCGAGGCCTATGCCAAGGTGGCCAATGCCGAAAACAATAAGGAGAGCTGCGGCATCGAGAGCAGTTGTTGCGGCGTCTCGGATGACGCCGCCATCAATACCCTGATCTCGACCCGGCTGGGGTATAGCGAAGACGACCTGGCCAAGGCGCCCGGCGGCGCCGACATGGGGCTGGGCTGCGGCAACCCGCGCGCTATCGCCTCCCTCAGGCCAGGGGAAACAGTGGTGGACCGCGGGTCCGGCGGCGGGTTCGATTGTTTTCTGGCCGCCCACGAGGTGGGGAAGGACGGCCGTGTCATCGGTGTCGACATGACCCCGGACATGCTGAGCAAGGCGCGCAACAACGCGACCAAGGGTGGGTTTGCCAATGTGGAATTCCGTCTCGGCGAGATCGAGCACCTGCCTATCGCCGACAACACCGCCGACGTCATCATCTCAAATTGCGTGATCAATCTGTCGCCGGATAAGCCTCAGGTGTTTCGCGAGGCGTTCCGCATTCTCAAGCCCGGCGGCCGTCTCGCCATTTCGGATGTGGTAGCCACGGTGGAGCTGCCCGAGGCCATGCGCAATGATCCGGCCTTGATCGCCGGCTGCATGGGCAATGCTTCCCTGATCGAGGCGCTGGAGGCGATGATCGAAGCGGCCGGGTTTGTGGATGTGCGTATTGCGCCCAAGGACGAGTCGAAAGAGTTCATCCGCGACTGGGCGCCGGGCCATAACGTCACCGATTATGTGGTGTCGGCCAGCATCGAGGCGGTCAAGCCCGGCTGCAAGCCGGGGTCAGGCTGTTGCTGAACGCAGATGGGACGCAGTGAGCCGTCGGAGCTCACCGCACAGCCCTGCCGCGTCTTATTCGAAGTCGTCCAGGTATTTCCTCAACGCCATGAACAACAAGCAATTGTCGTCTCCGTTGGCGGCGGAAAACTCGATCCCGACCTGACACGCGTCCAGCGGGAGGGTGTCGGGCGAGGAAGGGGCGATGTTGTCAGCGCACCAGACGATACGGCCCTCCAATTCAAGCCCGAGGTCATCGGCCTTGAAAATCAGGCGAACGTTGGTGTCTTTGTGAACCCGCCGAGGGAGGACGACGCCGATGCCGGAGATAGAGACATCTTTGACCTTGTGGATCGGATAACTCTTACCCTCAACGGTAATGTGGAATTCCCCCTCTATGTCCTTGGCGACGGTATTTCTGGGCGGGTGGCGTCTTTCATTTTGAATGGTCACGGTTATTCCTCCTTATGCGTACAATAAATCGACCGTTTTGCTGGGCCTTGTATTTATCGGCCGGGGAGGGGGGACTCTATAGAGTCGGTTTGAAAAATGCGGTGCATTAAGGCTCGCACGGGAATGTGGCGTGCTTTACAGGTCGATTTCATCCACGCGAATACAAGCTGCCTTGCGCTCGCCGTTAAGGTTTTCCAAGGCGGGGCGTGATTCGCGGCAGCGGGGCTGGGCGAACTCGCAGCGCGGTTCGAAGGCGCAGCCCGGCGGCGGGGCGGCGGGGTTGGGCAGCTCGCCCCGGAGGCCGACATGCTCCCCGGCCTTGCGCCCCTGGGTGGGCACGCTGCTAAGTAGCACCCGGCTGTAGGGGTGGCGCGGGCGGTTGAACAGCTCGGCGCGCGGGGCATACTCCACCACCCGGCCCAGGTACATCACCGCCACCGTGTCGCACAAGTGTTCCACCACCGCCAGGTCATGGCTGATGAACAGATAGGTGAGATTGAAGCGCTGCTTCAGCTCGCGCAGCAGATTGAGGATCTGGGCCTGCACCGACACGTCCAGGGCCGAGACCGGCTCGTCCAGCACGATCACCTCGGCCTCGGCGGCCAGGGCCCGGGCGATGCCGATGCGCTGGCTCTGGCCGCCGGAGAATTCGTGCGGATAGCGGTCCAGGAATTAGGGGCGCAGGTTGACCACGCGCATCAACTCCTCGATACGCTGTTCACGCTCGGCCTTGGGCTTTTTCAGCAGGTGCTTGAGCGGCGCTTCCAGGATCCGGCGGATGGTCTTGCGCGGGTTGAGCGAGCTGAGCGGATCCTGGAAGATGAACTGGATCCGGCGCCGCAGCCGGGTCGGGTCGTCGCGCAGCATCTGATCCAGAGTCTCGCCGCGAAACAGGATATCGCCGGCTCTGGTACGTTCCAGCCCCGCCAGCATGCGCCCTAGGGTGGATTTGCCACAGCCCGATTCGCCGACGATGCCCAGGGTCTCGCCCTGTTCGATCGCCAGACCGACGTCGCTCACCGCCTGGATGTGTGGCTTG
>JASBUE010000148.1 GCA_030148045.1 Candidatus Tenderia sp. | reverse complement strand
AGGGCGCCGAACCCCCCCAGGCCGGCCATCACGCCGGGGCGGCGGGTGCGGGCGGCGACGGGCTTGATCACTTCCACCAGGTCGTTACCGGCCTCTATGTCGACGCCGGCGTCACGGTAGCTCAGGGCGGTGGGTTTTTGCGGGTCCCGGGGATTGTTCATAGACGTGATTCGCTCTTTCAAAATGTCGGATGACTGCAAGAAAGTGTATTATTTTAAATGATCTTGTCGGGAACAGCGACTTGGAAATTTTGCCGCGCCCGCCCCACGCCGGCGCGGCGGCGGTCGTGTAATGGAGTGAAATTTGGCCAATTACCCAATTAAACGGTGCGCCGGGCCGCTGCTTGCCTGGCTGGCGCTGCTGTGTTTGCCGCTTGCCGAGGCGGCGCAGATCGAAGGGCTGTACCAGGCCAAAGTGCCGGTAAAGAGCCAGAGCCGCGATGAGCGTCTGGAGGTTTATCCCGCCGCCCTGGCCCAGGTGGTGGTGAAGCTGAGCGGCGATCGCGGCGTGCCCGAACGGCCTGAACTGTCCGGATTGATGCGCAATGCCGTCGCGCTGGTGCAGCAGTTTCAGTACCAGGAGCTGCCGTCCGCCAATCAGGCCCTGCTGGAAGAGGGCTACAAGCGCCTGCTGGTGGCGCGTTTTGACGGCCGGGCCATCACCCAGGCCCTGATCGAGGCCAATGTGCCGTTGTGGGGCGGCACCCGCCCCGAGGTATTGCTGTGGCTGGCCATCGAAGACCGCGAGACACGCTATCTGCTGGGCGCCAAGGCCTCGGCGGAGCTGGAATCCCATCTGGATGAACAGGCCGCCCGGCGCGGTCTGCCGCTGTTGCTGCCCCTGTTGGACCTGGATGACCGCAGGCGCTTGGCTTTCGCCGATGTTTGGGGCGATTTCCACCACAACGTGATGCTGGCCTCGGCGCGTTATGGTGCCGATGTGGTTCTGGTCGGACGGCTGGTTCGCACCGCCGAGGGGACATGGCAGACGCGCTGGAGCCTGCATTATGCCGCCGCCTCCAACACGCCCTCCGATTACTGGCAGGGGGAGGCGAATAGCCAGCGCGAGGCCCTGGCGATCGGT
Organism: Candidatus Tenderia sp.; assembly: GCA_030148045.1. GTDB lineage: Bacteria > Pseudomonadota > Gammaproteobacteria > Tenderiales > Tenderiaceae > Tenderia. The sequence goes on along the minus strand of JASBUE010000148.1, from coordinate 4,160 downwards.
ATCGACGGGGCGGCGGATCATATCGCGCGGCGCTATGCCCAGCTTTACAGCGCCGACTCCGCCGACTCGGTCGCGCTTAGGGTGACAAACGTCAGTGACATGACCGGCTACGCCCGGGCCATGAATTATCTCGAATCGCTGGATATAGTCACCGCCGTGGAGGTGGTCCGGGTCAGGGCGGACGAGGTGTTGTTCCGGGTGGCGATTCGCGGCGACGCCCGCGGCCTGGAGCAGTCCATCCGGCTGGGTGGCACCCTGGCGCAGAATGTCGGGTCAGACCCTTCTCCGGCGGATGAGTTGAGCGCCGCCAGGGCCTTCGTCTACCAACTGTTGCCATGAGCCTAGGCCTCAAAGATCTGCCCAACCTGATCAGTATCGCCCGCATCCTGCTGGCGCTGCCGGTGGCCTATCTGCTGCTGGAGGAGCGTTTCAGCGAGGCCCTGCTGCTGTTCTTTATCGCCGGCGTCTCCGATGCCCTGGACGGCTATCTGGCCAAGCATTTCGGCTGGCACAGCCGCCTTGGTTCCATCCTCGATCCGCTGGCCGACAAATTGTTGCTGGTGACCGCCTTCATCTGCCTGGCCTGGATCGGGGTCATCCCGCTGTGGCTGGTGATGATGGTATTGGGGCGCGACCTGATCATTGTCTTCGGTGCCTTGGCGTTTCACCTGCTCATCGGCCGCTACGAGATGGCGCCGACCTGGATCAGCAAACTCAATACCGCCCTGCAGATCATCCTGGTGCTGGCGCTGGTATTATCTAACGGCCTTTATCACCTGCCCGGCGGGTTGCTGGCCTGGCTGGTGTACGGGGTCTCGGTGACCACGGTGCTGAGCGGGTTGGATTATGTCTGGACCTGGGGCCGCAAGGCCTATCGCATCAAACAAAAACAACGTAGATAGACGCAAGAATGTCACTGACCGATTCACAAAAATGGCTGATTCTCATCAGCGTGGCGCTGTGCGCGCTGTTATTGTATCTGCTGGCACCGGTGCTGACCCCGTTTTTGGTGGCCGCGGCGCTGGCCTATCTCGGCGATCCGCTGGCGGACAAGCTGGAGGTGCGCCGCTTGTCGCGCAGCGCCGCGGTGGTCGTGGTCTTCAGTGGTTTGATCATTGTGCTGTTCATGATCTTCGCTTTTCTCGTGCCGCTGCTGCAGCAGGAGCTGGCGGCCTTTATCAATAAATTACCCAGTTACATCGACTGGCTCCAGGGCACGGCCCTGCCCTGGGTGAAGGCGCAACTCTCCCTCGATGCCCCGAGCCTGAACCTGGACAACCTGAAACAGGCCATTCGTGAGCAATGGCAGTCGGTGGGCGGCATTGCCGCCGGGGTGATGGGGTCGGTATCGCGCTCCGGCCTGGCCCTGTTGGGTTGGCTGGCCAACCTGGTGCTGATTCCGGTGTTGACCTTTTATCTGCTGCGCGATTGGGATGTGATGATGGCGCGCATCCGCGAACTGATTCCGCGTCGCTACGAATCCACGGCGTTGCGGATGGCGCGGGACTGCGACGAGGTGCTGGGCGTCTTCATGCACGGCCAGTTGCTGGTGATGGTGTCGCTGGGTAGCGTCTACGCCGTCGGCCTGTGGCTGGTGGGACTGGAGATGGCCTTGCTGATCGGTATGCTGGCGGGGCTGGTCAGTTTCGTCCCCTATCTCGGCTTTATTCTGGGGGTGCTGGTGGCGGGCATCGCCGCCGTGATCCAGTTCCAGGACCTTATTCATCTGATTTATATCCTGCTGGTGTTCGGTGTCGGCCAGATGCTTGAATCCTTCCTGTTCACCCCCTACCTGCTGGGCGACCGTATCGGCATGCACCCGGTGGCGGTGATTTTCGCCGTGATTGCCGGCGGCCAGCTGTTCGGTTTTGTCGGCATCCTGATGGCCCTGCCGGTGGCGGCGGTGATCATGGTGTTGCTGCGCCATGCCCACGAGCGCTATGTCAACAGCGGGCTGTATGGCGACGATGAGCAGGCGCCCGCTGCCGAGGCCGAGCGTGACCGTTGAGATCGGATTGAGTGGATGGGGACGACCGAAACCGTAAAACAACTGCCGTTGAGCATGTGGCTGCGCCGGGGCGCCGGCTTCGACAACTATTTCGCCGCCGCCAACCGGCAGGTGGTGGAGAGTCTGCGCCATGTCGCCGCCAATGAAAATGAGCGTTTCATTTTCCTGTGGGGAGCGGCGGCGGTGGGCAAGACCCATCTGCTGCAGGCGGCGTGTCATGCCGCCACTGACCGGGGTGAGGGCAGTGTCTACCTGCCCCTGCGCGAGGCGGCGCAATTCGCCTCCGAAATGCTCGAGGGCTTGGAGCTGATGGCCGTGGTGGCTATCGACGACATCGACGCCGTGGCCGGTGAGCGGCGCTGGGAGACGGCCCTGTTCGATCTCTACAACCGTATTCGTGACGGCGGCAAAGGCTCCCTTCTGGTTGCCTCGCGCCGGCCCCTGGCCGAGCTCGACCTGGCTCTGCCCGACCTGCAGTCGCGCTTGAGCTGGGGATTGGTGTACCAACTGCAGGCCATGACAGACGAAGAGAAGCTGCAGGCGCTGCAACAGCGTGCCGACAGCCGCGGTTTTGAATTGCCAGACGAGGTGGCCGCCTATCTGTTGCGCCACTACCGGCGTCAGAGCGCCGCTCTGTTCGAGCTGCTGGAACACCTCGATCGGGCTTCCCTGGCCGAGCAGCGCCGCCTCACCGTCCCCTTCGTCAAACAGGTCATCGAGTCCGCGCGGGAGTGAATGCAACATGGATTTAGCAAAAATCGTCACGGAAAACGTGCGCGCGGCACTGGCCGAGGATATCGGCAGTGGCGATCTGAGCGCCGCCCTGATTCCGGTGGAGGCGGAGGCCCGGGCCCGGGTCGTCAGCCGCGAGGCGGCGGTGATCTGCGGCCGTCCCTGGGTGGACGAGGTATTCCGCCAGCTCGACACCCGGGTGGAGGCCGAATGGCTGGTGCAGGAGGGGCAGCGGGTCGAGCCTGAGCAGGTTCTGCTGCGCCTGCGCGGCAGCGCCCGCGCCCTGCTCACCGGCGAGCGCACCGCCCTCAATTTTCTGCAGAGCCTGTCGGGCACCGCCACCGAGGCGCGCCGCTATGCCGATGCGGTGGCCGGGCTGGCTGTCAAAATCCTGGATACGCGCAAGACTATCCCCGGCCTGCGCCAGGCGCAAAAATACGCAGTGCGCTGCGGCGGTTGCCACAACCATCGTCACGGTCTCTACGACGGGGTGTTGATCAAGGAGAACCATATCCTCGCCGCCGGTTCCATCACCGCTGCGGTGACCGGGGTGCGCCCCTTCTCCCAGGGCAGGCCGGTGGAGGTGGAGGTGGAAAGCCTGGCTGAACTGCGTGAGGCCCTGGCCGCAGGCGCCGACATCATCATGCTCGATAATTTCTCCCTGGCACGGATCTGCGAAGCGGTGGCCATCAATGCCGGGCGGGCCAAGCTGGAGGTCTCCGGCAATGTCTCGCTGGAGGAGCTGCGTCCGCTGGCGAAAACCGGTGTCGACTATATCTCCACCGGCGCCCTGACCAAGCACTTGCGTGCCGTGGATTTGTCCCTGCGGTTTCTCTAGAGCGACCTGTCGGGTTTAGGGATAATCTACCGCGGCGGCGATTCCCTAAACCCGACAGGCTCCTGGCGACGCCGATACAAATGAAAGAGATTCCGTGTGTGTGCTAAAGGCTGGTGTTGTCAGCGGTCTTGGTCTATTCTTAGCGTAAGGTCGTGTTATTTAAAGATATTTTTGTGCTACATGTTTTTGTGACGGGCAAAAATATTTGTCTATGACTTGCCAGAGTAATCGAAGCCCGCTATTATTTGTTATACAAATGTTTAACAAATATGTGCAAGACAAGGAGTGCCTCGTGGCGTGTGACAGGATGGAACGCAAAATAGCCCGTGCAGACAATCTGAAGGGAGAGCAGCGTTATTTTGCCAATGAACGTGAATTCGTCCAGTATCTGCTCAAGGTGGAGCGAGAGCGCGAAGCCAAGCTCAGGCGCGCGCAAATGTATTTGATAAAATCCTCCCGCTGACCCCCGGGCTTGTATGGCCCCTTCATGTTATGTGCGGGTGTGACCGGTCTCCTGAACTGCGTTTCATCGAACCTCCAGCGGCCCGCTAAGTCTGTATCCGCCCTACCCTTAGTTGTGTT
>JASBUE010000147.1 GCA_030148045.1 Candidatus Tenderia sp. | reverse complement strand
TCCTGCTCCCAAAGCAGGCGCGCTACCAGACTGCGCTATGCCCCGCTTAACCACGCCAGCACCTGGCGCAACAGGCGGGGTGGCGTAAAGGACGGCAATAATACTCGGCGCACCCTGGCGCGTCAATGGACAATTCGCAGTGTTTTCAACAATCTTACCAATTTTGCGACTGCAATCCGCGCCATGCAATCACAAACGCCAGCGCACTCATAAAGGCCGCCACCATGAAGGTGGTGATGGCGCCGGCCCCGCTCCACAGATAACCACTCATCAGGCTGCCGACGGCGCCACCGGCACCGAAACTGAGGCTGCTGTAGAGCGCCTGTCCCCTGCCCTGGTGACGGCCGGTAAAGATGTGATGGATCAGATGGATGGCCACGGCGTGATAAATGCCGAAACTGGCGGCGTGTAGCAACTGGGCGAACAGCATCACCGACAACCACTCCACGAACCAGGCGATCAGTATCCAGCGCAGCGTAGTCAGCGCCAAGCTGAGCAACAACAGCGCCTTGGGACCGAAGCGCGGCAACAGCCGATGCATCAGTAAAAACACCCCGATCTCGGCCACTACCCCTAGGGCCCACAACTGGCCGATCAGGCCGCGGCTGTAGTCGTTGTCTTCCAGATAGATAGTATAGAAGGTGTAATACGGCCCGTGGCTGGCCTGCAGCAGAAAACAGATCAGCAACACGATGATCACCTGCGGCCGGCGCAGCACCTGCCAGATGGAACCGCCGTGATGCTCCACCGGCGCGCCCTTTTCGCGCGGCACCAGCCAGGTGGAAAACGCCAAACCGGCCAGCAACAGCATAAACACCCACGGCACCATGCCGGTGCCGAATGAATCCAGCAGCGAACCGACCAGCACTACCGCCAGGATGAATCCCACCGACCCCCATAGGCGCACCGTGCTGTAACGCTGCGGCTGATCGCCCAGCATGTTCATGGTGGTGGCCTCGAACTGGGGCAGGGCCGCATTCCAGAAGAAGCTGAACAGACACATCACCGCGGCGATCCACCAATAGCCCTGGTCCAGGAACACGCCGCCGAAGGCGATCAAGGCCAGCAGGGTGGCCAGCCGGGTAATCTCCACCCGCCGGCCGCTGTGGTCGGTGATCCAGCCCCAGATGTTGGGCGCCACGATCTTGGTGGCCATGATCAAGGCCATCAACTCGCCGATCTCGGCCGGGCCGAAGCCCAGGGATTTCAGATACAGCGACCAATAAGGGACCAGGACCCCCAGCGAGGCGAAGAAAAACAGGTAGAAATTCGAGAGTCGCCAGTATGGCATCAAGCCGGACTAACCCGCCGGGATGATGGGTGTTTCCGACTTCACATCCAGATTCTGGGCGCGATGGCGCAGCAGGTGATCCATCAACACCAACGCCAGCATGGCCTCGGCGATGGGCGTGGCGCGGATGCCGACGCAGGGGTCATGGCGGCCAGTGGTGATCACCTCCACCGGCTCGCCCTGCAGGTTCACACTGCGGCCCGGCAGGCGCAGGCTGGAGGTGGGTTTGAGCGCCATGCTCACGACGATATCCTGACCGGTGGAAATGCCCCCCAACACGCCGCCGGCGTTATTGCTGAGAAAACCCTCGGGGGTGATCTCATCGCGATGCTCGGTGCCCTTCTGTTCGATGCACTCGAAGCCGGCGCCGATCTCAACGCCCTTGACTGCATTGATGCTCATCATGGCGTGGGCGATGTCGGCCTCCAGACGATCGAAGATGGGCTCCCCCAGCCCCGGCATCATGCCGCTGGCCACCACATTAATGCGGGCACCGATGGAATCGCCCGACTTGCGCAGGGCATCCATGTATGCCTCCATCTCGGCCACTTTGCCGGCGTCGGGACAGAAGAAGGGGTTTTGACCCACCTGATCCCAGTCCAGCGCCTCCGCCTTGATGGGGCCGAGTTGGGACAGATAGCCGCGGATCTCGATGCCGCGGTTTACCTTCAGATACTTCTTGGCGATGCTCCCGGCGGCGACGCGCATGGCGGTCTCGTGCGCCGAGGAACGCCCGCCGCCGCGATAATCGCGCATGCCGTATTTCTGCTGGTACGTATAGTCGGCATGACCGGGGCGAAAGCGATCCATGATCTTGGAATAGTCTTTGGAACGCTGGTCTGTGTTCTGGATCAGCAGACCGATGGGCGTGCCGGTGGTCCGGCCCTCGAACACGCCGGAGAGGATCTGTACCTGGTCCGCCTCGCGCCGCTGGGTAGTGTGGCGTGAAGTGCCCGGCTTGCGCCGGTCTAAATCCCGCTGCAAGTCGGCCTCGGTCAATTCAAGTCCCGGCGGACAACCATCCACGATCGCCCCCAGCGCCGGGCCGTGGCTTTCGCCAAAGGTGGTAACGGTAAACAATTTTCCGAAACTATTGCCTGACATGGGACGCCTCTATCGGATGCCGACTGCGGGAAGCCGCGATTCTACCATATAAACATCTGTTTTATATATCAAAAGCGCCACTTATGGCGACACCGGGAGAATCGGGATAAGGATAGAGGCTAGATCACCTTGGAGAAACGCTGCGCACTGCTCTGGCGCAAATACTTGTCGAACACCATGCAGATGTTGCGGATCAACAGGCGCCCCTTGGCGGCGACATGGATACCGCCAACATCGAGGCCGAGCAGACCGTCACACTCCATCTCCTTGAGCGCCTGCATTTCGACCTTGAAATAATCATCGAAATCAATCTTGTACTGCCGTTCGATCTGGGCCTTGTCCAGGTCGAAGTTGCAAATCAGCTGAGTGATCACGGCACGGCGCAGCACATCGTCGGCATCCAGCTCGATACCGCGAAACAGCGGCAGGTGACCGGCGTCGATACTGGCGTAATACGCTTCCAGGGTGCGCCGGTTCTGGCTATAGCTGTCCCCCACCATGCCGATGGAGGTCACCCCCAGGCCGATCAGGTCGCAGCCGGCATGGGTGGAGTAACCTTGGAAATTGCGATACAGCTTGCCCTCGCGCTGGGCCACCGCCAGCTCGTCGTCGGGCTTGGCGAAGTGGTCCATGCCGATGTAGACGTAACCGGCGCTCTCAAGCCGCTCGGCGGTCATTTGCAGGATGTCGAGCTTGGCCGCCGGCAACGGCAGATCGGCCTCGTTGATGCGGCGCTGGGGTTTGAACATCTCCGGCAGGTGGGCGTAGTTGAAAATCGACAGGCGGTCGGGATCCACCGCCAGCACCCGATCCAGGGTCCTGGCGAAGCTTTCCACGCTCTGGTGCGGCAGACCGTAGATCAGATCCAGGCTGATGGACTTGAAGCCCTCCTTGCGCGCCGCCTCCAGCGCCGCCATGGTCTCGGCCTCGCTCTGGATACGATTGACCGCCTTCTGCACCTGTTCTTCGAAATCCTGCACCCCCAGGCTCATGCGGTTGAAACCCAGCCGGCGCAACAGGGCAACGGTCTCGGCGGTGACTTCGCGCGGATCGATCTCGATGGAATATTCGCCCGTGTCGTCGTCATGGAGCTTGAAGTACTTACGCGTGGTCTCCATCAGCCCGGTCATCTGTTCGTGGCTGATGAAGGTGGGCGTGCCGCCGCCCCAGTGGAGTTGATCCACTACCCGGCCGGAATCGAACAGCTCGGCCTGCATGGCCATCTCTTTGTAGACCCGATCAAGATAGGGGCCGGCCAGGCCGCGGTCCTTGGTGGCCACCTTGTTACAGCCGCAGTAAAAGCACACCGTGTCGCAGAAGGGAATATGGAAATAGAGTGACAGGGGTCGCCCCGAGGCATTGGTTCCCGCGGCGATGCGGCGGTATTCGGCCTCGCCGAAGCCTTCGTGAAACTGCACCGCGGTGGGGTACGAGGTGTAGCGCGGCCCCGATTTGTCGTAACGCTTAATCAGCTCCAGATCGAATACCAGGGATTGATCCACACTCTACTCCTTAGAAATAACCCGCCTTCAGTTGATTGACTGATTATAGGGGAATTCGGCCCGGTATTTAAGCTTTATGACAGGTCTTTTCGAACAGTTCGCGGTACTCATTCAGTACCCCGGCCTGGAGCAGGAATACACCGTGGCCGCCGCGCTCGAACTCGAGCCAGACAAAGGGCACCTCGGGAAATCGGTTCACCAGCGCCTCCTCGCTGTTGCCCACCTCCACCACCAGCACACCGTCGCGGCTCAGGTGTTTGGGCGCCTGGGCCAGGATCTGCAGCACGATCTCCAAGCCGTACTCCCCCGCCGCCAGCCCCAGGGCCGGTTCGCGGCGGAATTCCTCGGGCATGGCCGCCATGTCCTCGGCATCCACGTAAGGGGGATTGGATACGATCAGATCATAACGCCTCCCCTTGAGGCCGGCGAACAGATCGGACTGCACGGCCCGCACCTGGTCCTGCAGCCGATGGCGCTCGATGTTGATGTCGGCCACTTCCAGCGCCTCGGCAGAAACATCCGCCGCGTCCACCTCGGCCCAGGGAAAGGCGGCGGAGCAGGCGATGGCGATACAGCCGCTGCCAGTGCACAGGTCGAGGATCTTCTCGGTGCGTTCCTCGTCCACCCAGGGGGCGAAACGCGCCTCGATCAATTCGGCGAACGGCGAACGGGGCACCAGCACCCGCTCGTCGACGTAGAAACTCATGCCGCCGAACCAGGCCTCGTGGGTCAAATAAGGCGCCGGCAGACGCTCGACGATGCGGCGCTTGAACAGGGTCAGCACCATCTCCTTTTCGGCAGCGGTGAGGCGGGCATGATACATCTCGGGCGCCAGGCCCGGCGTCAAATGCAGGGCATGCAGCACCAGGAACAAGGCCTCGTCCACGGCGTTATCCGTGCCGTGGCCGAAATAGAGCCTGGCCTCGTTGAAACGGCTGGCGCCCCAGCGCACGAAGTCGACAATGGTGTGCAGCTGCGTCACCGCCTGATCGAAGGTATTATTCAAAGATTTGTCGCCCGGTTTAGAACAATGGACCTATTTATCCGATAAAGAGGCGGAAAACAAGGGGCGCATCTTTTTCACCACCGCTTCGGCGCGCATGGGGAACATGCCGGAAAAGACATTCCACTCCACCAGGCTGCGGGCGATGGTGCCGTCCTGGCCGGCCGCCTTCAGTCGCGCCGACAGGCCGGTGGTGATCATCTCCAGGTTTTTATAAATCCGGAACAGACCTTCCAGGTCGGCGGCGCCCGCCTTGCCGACCTCACAGCAACGCCGCCGCCGGCCGGTACTCGTAGCCCAGATCCTCGGCCACGGCCCGGTTGGTGACCCGCCCCTTGTAGACATTGAGCCCGGCCAGCAGCCCCGGATTTTGCCGCAGCGCCGCCTCACCCTGGCCGGCCAGCTGCAGGGCATAGGGCAGGGTTGCGTTGGTCAGGGCCATGGTGGCGGTGCGGGCGCAGGCGCCGGGCATGTTGGTGACGCAGTAATGCACCACCTCCTCCTCGATGTACATGGGGTCCGAGTGGGAGGTGGGCCGCGAGGTCTCCACACAACCGCCCTGGTCGATGGCCACATCCACGATCACCGCCCCCTTGCGCATGTTGCGCACCAGTTCACGACTGACCAGTTTCGGCGCGGCATGGCCGGGCAACAGCACGGCACCCACCACCAGGTCGGCCTCGAGCAGCAACTCCTCCAGGGCGTGGGCCTCGGAAAAACGGGTCTTCAACCCCGGCCCGAACAGGTCGTCCAGCTGCCGCAGGCGGGCCAGGTTGTTGTCCAGAATGGTGACATCCGCCCCCAGGCCCAGGGCCATCTTGGCCGCCTCGGTACCGACCACACCACCGCCGATGATCACCACCTTGCCGCGCGGCACACCGGGCACGCCACCCAGCAGCACACCGCGACCGCCGTTGATCATCTGCAGGCCGGCGGCACCAGCCTGGACGGCGATGCGGCCCGCCACCTCGCTCATGGGCACCAGCAGCGGCAGGCGGCCGTTCTGGTCGGTCACCGTCTCATAGGCGATACCGATCACCTTGCGTTCCAGCAGCCGGCGCGTCTGCTCCGGGTCGGGGGCCAAATGGAGATAAGTGAACAGGAGCTGACCCTCATGCATCAGGGCAAACTCGCCGGCCTGGGGCTCCTTGACCTTGATCACCAGGGGGCATTGATACACCTCTTTGGGACCCGGCACAATGCGGGCGCCCACCGCCTGGTACATGTCGTCATGAAAGCCGATGGCATCGCCGGCGCGAGCCTCGACCCGCACCTCATGGCCGGCATCGATCAATGCCTTGGCGCCCGCGGGGGTCACCCCCACCCTGTATTCATGGTCCTTGATTTCCTTGGGCACACCAATCTTCATTTTCTGCTCCTCGCCTGCAACAACGCTATACAACCCCGAATCACGGCCCGATTTTCATCCCCACGCCCGGCGCACCCCCTCGGCGAGCCACGTGGAAGGATTCGGTGATCCGCTAGAGGGGTGCGCCAGGAGCTGAAGTTGCTCGATCTCCTGTGGGGGCCGCACCTTGGCCATCATGAAAACGGCCGGGATATTTTCCAGTCCCGCCCGCGCGTGCGGCTGAACAGGCCCTAGGTTGCCGGGTTAATATGAGTTTTATACATCGATCATCCGTCCCAGTAAAAATTTTCTTTAAGCCGCTGCAGTGCCTCCACTGCCCCGCCGGTCCGTCATGGCATTCATCCCCTAAACACGGTATCCTTACCGCTTTTATGCCGATGCGGCGCGTGTATTTACCACGGAAAGACTACAAACTCGCATGACAGTTAGACAGATCCTGGGATTGCTGTTGGCACTCGTTCCGTTACCCGCAATGTGTCTGGACACCGCCTTGATGGCGTCAGAATTCGAACCACGGCCGCAACTGGGGCTTGGCGACGAACACCTGCAAATAGCAGCGGCAGATAACCGGGATTCTGAAACGGGAGCCCCAATCGGCCAGCCCCTTTACGACCCCGAATTCCCCCATCTTTCGCTCCCCACAGAGCCTGACTGGGACGGCATCAAGCGGGATACCAAACTGTTCCTGTTGTATCAGGTCGCCGTGGTCGGCGTGCTCTATCTGATGCCGCAAAGCGTGTCACAATGGGACGACGAGGACAAATCGGGCAACATCTTCCGCAAGTGGGATGACAATGTCAGCAACCTGCGCAAGGATAAAGATGACTGGGCCATCAATTTTGTCGGCCACCCCTATTTCGGCGCCGTCTATTACGTCCGCGCCCGTCATCGCGGTTTTGATCGCCCGAGCTCATTCTGGTACGGCGCTATCATGTCCACCATCTACGAATACGGCATCGAAGCCCTGTTCGAACCCGCTTCGGTTCAGGACATGATCTTCACTCCGGTCGGCGGTGCCATAGTCGGGGAATATTTGATGATCGGACGCGAAAAGATAAAACGCGGCGTTGCTGCCCGCGGTTACGCCAGAACCCGGGACACGGTGGGGCTGTTTTTCACCGATCCGCTCGGCGCGCTCAATGAGAAGGTGAACCGGTGGCTCGGTAATGATGATGAGCAAGCGGTCCGTCTGGAGCTCTATCCCCTGCTGAGCGCCCGGGGCGCCGATCTCAGCTCCATGGAACTGCGCGGCATCCAGGCCTTCTATCGCTGGTAGGAGGGCTACGCCATGCCGCCAGCGATACGCCTGTTATCCACCGCCTGTGGCGCCCTCGCTGCGCTCGTGAACGCTCAGGCCGCCACGCCGCAGCCCTTCTCGATCAAGAATCTCAACCCCTTCATCCACATCTACGGGCTGCCGGTGACGGAAAATGCCGCCTTGATCCCGGCGGGCGAATACGCCAGCGCCGTTTCCCTGGACATGGCCAACAACTCCATTCTCGCCTCGGCGGGCACTGAGGCCATCGTCCTCGACGGCGAGACCTACCGCCTGGCCCTCACCCTGCGCCATGGCGTGGATCAGCGTACCGAAATCGGCGTCGAAGTGCCGTTCATCGCCCACAGCAACGGCTTCATGGATAACTTCATCGAGGATTGGCACGACACCTTCGGCCTGAGCAACGCCGAGCGGACCAAGACCACCAGCAACACGCTACGCTACCGCTATTCCGTCGATGATAAGGTGCGGGTGGATCTCGACGCCCCCACCCAGGGTATTGGCGACATTCGCCTCTATGCCGCCCGGCAGCTCGACAAGGTGCCGGACGGCGCGCTGAGCTTGAATATTGGCGTCAAACTGCCCACCGGGGATACCCGTAATCTGCGCGGCAGCGGCGCCACCGATGTCTCCGTTTCGCTGGCGCACATTAAAAGACGCTGGCTGACCTCACTGGAACTCACCAGCTTCGTCAACGGCGGCCTGTTGTGGCTGGGCAAGGGCGACGTGCTGCGCGACATGCAAAAGGATATGGCGGGATTCGCCAGCGCCGGGCTGATCTGGAACAACAGCCGGGTGATCGATCTGAAGGCCCAGCTGGACATGCATACCCGTATCTACGACAGCCAGCTGGATCAACTGGGCAACCACACGCTGCAGCTCACCATAGGTGGTTCGGTCTACATTAACGAAGATAGTCGCGTGGATATCGGTATCGGCGAAAACCTGCTCACCGATACCACCCCTGATTTTCTCATCAATCTGGTATTGAAGAACGGCTATCACTAATCCGCAGTATGGTGGTATGCTAGCCGCGACAGCACTTTATTTTTTGGGAGGAAAATCGATGTTGAATGAACAATTTATCACCAACATGGTGATCGGCGTCTCCATCGTTGTGGTCGCCCTGATGATCCTGCTGATCTTTCAGATCTATAAGAGTGACAAGGGCGACAAAGACGACAAGAATAACGGATCGAACTCCTAAACGGCTTGCAATCGATCCAATACACCAAGACGGGGCTCCGTCTTGTTTGCCACTGTTTACGAAGCCTTTACGGCACACTCACGGGCAAAGGAGCTGAACTCCTCCACCTCGCTCTTCCGTAGCCCGAGTTCATACAATACGTCCGCCTCGACGTGGTGCCAGAAATCATCAGCCTGGCGCCGTTCAGCGTCCGGCAATGTGCTTGGCCGCGCCAGGTGATCGGCCAGCATCAGCGCCGCCCCCAGGCGCCGCGACCGATCACTGGGGAATACTGCCAGATCACTGTTGTGGTGCTGCTGAATGGCGTCGCAGACCACCTCCGGCAACTGCCAGGAGCGGGCCAGCAGATAACTCACTACGGCATGACTGGTGTTGAAGTTTTTCTGTTCGAAGGCCTCGACATCGCCGCCGAGCGACACCACCATTCGCATTGATTGTTCAAAGCGCGGCTCCTTTTCCAGCAACATGGGAATCGAACTGTCATGGAACAGCCCGGCCAGGTAGGCGGCCTCCGGCGAAGCCGTCCGGGTGGTACGGGCGATCATTTCACAGGTCTTGGCCACCACCAGGGTGTGATTCCACAAATTGATGGTGGCCTCCGTCACCCCGACAACATTCCTCAGACACGAGGTCAACACGACGCAGTAGAAATTACGCAGGCCGAGAATGGAAAGCGCCTGGATCATAGAGGGCAAGGCATGGTCCGAAGTACGGTAAAAAGGCGAATTGACCACCTTCAACACCTTGGCCGCCAGGGCCGGGTCCTGCTCGATCAAGCCGGCGATGCGCTCGAAGCTGGGATGTTCTTTCTTCATCTCGTCGCTGATGGCCAGCAACACTTTCGGTTGCGCGGGTAGCTTTACCCGCTCAACCAGCCCAAGAAGCACTTCATATTCAGAAACATCGTCTGCCACGGCCAGAACACCCCCAGATACTGTTATGGTTATTCAAATTACTACTCCGAACATAAGTTGCCCGACACGCCTGTGCGGGACCGTCGGCCGCATGGATGCGGCCGTCGAGCGTACAGGGATGTATTCACAGCGGGTCCCGCACAGGCGTGTCGGACAACTTATGAACTCCTTGGTATGTTGCTCTTATCGTCGCCCGGCGGCGATTTTTAAGGCGACACTGGGCAGTTTTTCGGAATTTTTCTTAACGGGCTAAATCCATTATGGATTTTTTCAGCCGGGATCAGCCGGGTGGCCAGTGCATGGGCCTGCCGCCCAGGACATGCAGATGGATATGGAACACGCTCTGCCCGGCACCGACGTTGCAGTTCATCACCGTGCGATAGCCCTCCTCGGCGATGCCGTCCTGGGCTGCTACCTGCTGCGCCGCAAGATAGAGTTTGCCGACCAGCGCGGCATCATCCGGGCTCAGGTCGTTGATCGTGGAGATATGGCGCTTGGGCACCACCAACACGTGGGTGGGCGCCTGGGGATTGATATCGCGAAAGGCCAGCACGTCATCGTCCTCAAAGACCGTATCGGGGGTAATGTCACCCGCCACCATTTTGCAAAATAGACAGTCAACCATTGCTTCCTCCTCCTTTGGTCAGCCACAATCGGGGCCTGTGTTCTTCAGTGTTTAGGCACAGTACTATAACGAAAAAGGGAGTTCGGGAGGAGCCGACCATGCACGCAACCCTGGTCCATGTTCATGTAAAAAACGAACATTTCGATGCCTTCATCGCCACCACCGCCTCAATTACGAGGCCTGCGTCACAGCCTCTATGCCGAAGATTGAATGAACGACAGTGTTTAACAATCACATGATTACGCGCCTGCCGCGCATCCTCTACGGCGCCGGGCGATTCAATGCGGATTAAAGGTTTGTTAATCCCCCTGGTTACGGCCACGCTCGGCGGCCTTGCCAACCCGGCTCAGGCCCAGCAACGGCCGCTGTGGGAACTGGGCATCGGCGTCGCCGGCCTGCAGCTGCCCTATTATCGCGGCAGCGACAGCGAACGTGGCTACCTGCTGCCCTTCCCCTACATCGTCTACCGCGGCGAATTTCTCAACATCGATGAGGAGGGCGTCCAAGGCCTACTCTACC
>JASBUE010000144.1 GCA_030148045.1 Candidatus Tenderia sp. | reverse complement strand
CGAAGTGGCACTGGCTGGGGGTCGCCTTCGCCCTGTTCGGCATGCTGGCGGCCTTCGGCATCGGCAACATGGTGCAGGCCAACTCCGTCGCCGACGCCCTCCAGGCCACCTTCAACGTACCGGCCTGGCTTACCGGCCTGGTGATCGCCGGGGCCGCCGGGGCCGTCGTCCTGGGCGGCATCGACCGCATCGCGCGGGTCGCCGCCAGCCTGGTGCCGCTGATGGCGCTGGCCTATATCGGTGGGTCGCTGATCGTGATCTTCGCCAACTTCGCCGACGTGCCGGCCGCCCTGGCCACCATCGTCAGCCACGCCTTCAACGGCAGCGCCGCCAGCGGCGGCTTTGCCGGCGCCGCGGTTTGGGCGGCGATCCGCTTCGGTGTGGCGCGCGGCATTTTCTCCAACGAGGTGGGCCTGGGCAGCGCCCCCATCGCCCACGCCGCCGCCAAGACCAACGACCCCATCCATCAGGGCATGATCGGCATGCTCGGCACCTTCATCGATACCCTCATCGTCTGCACCATGACGGCGCTGGTGATCGTGCTCAGCGGCGCCTGGACCACCGGCGAGACCGGCGCCGCGCTCTCGGCCCGGGCCTTTGCCGGCGGCCTGCCGGGGGTCGGCGATTACATTGTCAGCTTCGGTCTGATCGTCTTCGCCTTCACCACCATCCTGGGGTGGAGCTATTACGGCGAACGCTGCGCCGAGTTCCTGTTCGGCGTGCGGGTGATTCTGCCCTACCGCCTGCTCTGGCTCATCGCCATCCCCTTGGGCGCCATGGGCAAGCTGGGCTTGATCTGGTTGCTGGCGGACGTGATGAATGGCCTGATGGCCCTGCCCAACCTGATCGCGCTGATCCTGTTGAGCCCGCTGGTGTTCAGGCTGACGCGCGACTATTTCGCGCCGAAATAACCTGTTTCAGGTGGGAACAGTCAAGGGAAGAGAAAAGCGGTGGCCGGAGAGATGCCGGCCACCCACAAGCACGCTCGGTCAGCCGGCGTTGTAGATCATCAACAACGGCAAGGACAGCATGGCGATGCCCAGTGCGGCGTTAAACATCACCATCGGAACCGCGACAACACCGACAACCATCGCACCCAGCGCTAAAAATGGATTTGGTTTTTTGGTACGCATTGTTGTTTTCTCTCCCAGATTCTGGCCGACACCGTCGGCACCCTAACCATGAAAAAGCGGCTTGGGAATTCCCCTCCGGAACTCCCTGGCGCCGCTCTAAGGTAATGAATCCCGCTGGAATGCGCAAGCCTATTCGCCGTCACGGCCCGATAGCAGCCAGAGCCGCGAGTGGGGGTGGGGCTCGACCACGGACAGGGTCTCGACAACCGCATCGGTCTCGCCGTCGATCAAGGTGACTGCGCCGTCCTGGGCGGTGGAAGCGAACACCAGCGCGGTCTTGCCGTCCGGGGCCAGGAAGTCCAGCGTACCTGCCGGGGCACCCAAACGCAGCTCCGCCGCCAGTTTGAGCTCAGGCAGCGCCGCCAGATCGAACACCAGCACGGCGTCGGTCTTGAGATTGGCTTGCTGCTGTTCACTGCCGGAGGATGAGGTGGTGAGATAGAGCTTGCCGCCCTCGGGGTTGAAGAAATACTTACTGATATAGACATCGGGCAGGTCGATACGCTCCAGTATCTCGTTGTTGGTGACATCCAACACCGCCATCTTGGCGATGACATGGTCGGGGTCGGACTTGCGGTCGGCGCCGCGGCCGATCACATAGCGGCCGCAGGGACTGATGAACAGATTGCTAAAGCCCTTGAAGGGGATGCGCTGTTCGATCTCATGGGTCACTGGATCGATCACGGCGACGGTGCCGTAGCCGTTGTTGAGATTGTAGACCTTGCCCGACACCTTGGAATAAACCAGGCCGTGGGGAAAGGCGTTATTGGGCACCCGGGGGGCATCGAAGCCGTCCTTGTCCGGTTCGCATAGATTAATGGTGGCCACCAGCTGGAGATAACTCTCGGGCTGATCCGGGTTGTTGCCGATGACCGAGATGGTGCCGTCCTTGAGGTTGCTGACATAGGCCTGACGTGGCACGTGCGGCGCCTGTTCCGAGGGATAGCTGAAATGACACTGGTGATGGCCGCGACCGACACAAATGGTTTTCAGATATCGGGCCTCGGCACTGGCGGTGTTCTCTACCACCGTAACGGAGGAGCCCCTCTCGCCACAGTTGAGGGTGTCGTTGCCGGTCTCCTTGTCGCCATCGTTCATGAACCAGTCACGGCTGGAATTGGGATCGGAATAGATGTGGGCCGGGAAAGCGTCGGGGACGAAACCGTCGTTGACATGGATCTGCTTGGTCTCGGGGTCGAGGGTGATAACCTGATCCGTCTCGGTCAGGCCGACAAAGATAGGCTTGAGCGCCTTCTCCTTGCCGCTCTCTGCGGCATTGGGCAGTTGTTTGGTCTGCAGCTCGCCACTGCGGCGGCGCACCACGGTGACCGCGCCGGTCTTGCGGTCGCCCGAGTAATATGCCAATGCGAAATCGATTGTCGTCTTATCCAAAACCATCACCCTGAAACCTTGAACATGGATTATTAAAGAAAAACCTGCCGGGCATTATACGCCATCGCGGCGCCACATACGCCCTCACGTTTTGTCGGTTATCCGGCAGGCTGCCCGGCAGCCTCCTGGACCAACACCCAGGGCGCAACGACCACTGCCCAGAAATCGGGCTGGCGCTCGACCCACTCCCTGGCATCCTCCAGGGACGGGTGGGAGACCATGCCAGCGTTCATCCAGGCCTCCACTTTCATCTTGTCATCTTCGGCCACGGCCACGGCGACATCGATCAGATCCAGCGACGGGTCCACCCTGATCACCGCCCCACGGGCGAAATGGCGCTCCAGCTCGGGCCACACCAGCTTGCCCGTCTCGGCGTTCAGCCGGGTACGCAAATCGATATCCGCTTCATCCATCAGGCTGTTCCTCAAAAACGCAAAGCAACACAGTATACAATGCTAGGAATCCGGCGGCGGCCGGGAGCGCCGCGCCCAGGCAAACAACAACCTCAGCAGCAGCCACTGCACCGCCCCGTAAAACACCAGCACTACAAAGCCAAGCCACGGCGACTGTTGCCGCAACACCGCCCCCAGGCCCGGGCGGGGGTTATAATTCAGCGCCGGCAGGGCGGCCAAACGGTCGCGCGCCAGGGTCTCGCGCTCGCTGATGATCACCACCAGCACACGATCCACCGCGGCCAGCATGACGTATTCCCCGCCTTCCGAGGCAAAGTGGGTGGACCACAGGTCGTGCGCTTCCTGCCGGTGGGGAATCATCCGCGCCAGGGTGCCCAGGGCTTGGGCTGCGGACCGTGGCGCATCAAACAGGGCAAGCAGGGCGTTACTACCGTCGGGATAGTCGGCAGCGGCACTGGCCACCACACCGGCCAGGTCATTCACCACCCCCACCGAATAATTATCCGCCCCCTCGCCCAGTGCCGCCTGATGGTCGGCAAAACGGCCGTTTTCCACCGCCAGCAGCCCTTCATTCACAGACAGCGGCGGCTCACCCGGCAGCAACAACACCGCCAGCGGTGCCGCCAGGACCAGTAACAGGTATATCCAGGCCAGGGCACGACGCAGGGGGACGGGCAGGTCAACCATCAGCGATACGCTTTCGAACCCCCGACCGCCAGGCGCCCGGCATTGCGAAACAGGGACACTCGCTCAGCCACGCCTGCGACAGCGCCGCCTGATCTGGATTATCTTCCTCATGGCAATCTGCATGTTCTGTTGTGCTTCCCTTTACCGGCGAGAGCAGCGGGACATGATGCGCCGCCAGCCCGTACCCTAGCCGTCGCCGCCTCCCGACCACTACTTGTTCATGGAAGTATAACAATAGCCGCCGCTGCGAATGCGCCCGTCCGACCCCGCCCCGCCGACGGCGTCGGAATTCATTAACCCAGTCCCAATGTAAGTCACATCCAGCGAATCGCTGGTCTGATACCGGACCATTCACTTGGCAAGCCTGAGAGGACCGGCTCAAGGCTGACCGGCAATGATCCCCTCAGCCCAGTCCAGCACCTGCCTGACCCGGGGAGAGACCAATCCCCGCGCCTGTCGCACGGTGACCCAGCGGAATTCTTCATGCTCGGGCCGCCCCAGCTCCTCGGCAACAGACAATTTCACCTCGCCGCTGTCGCAACGGGCGATATAGTAGCGCGCTATCTTGCGGAGCTTGCCATAGGGTGGCGTTTGGTAGAAGACATGCCCCCAGCAGAAATCCAGCGCCACCAGGGTCGTCTCCTCCTCCACCTCCCGCACCGCGGCATCGAATTCATCCTCGCCCGGCTCGACCAGTCCCTTGGGAAAATCCCAGTATTGATAGGCGCGCAGCAACAAATAATGCCATTCGCCATCGATACGGCGCAGGATCACCACACCGGCCGAGATGGGGTTGCTGTCCTGCCCGGCATTCATGAAAAATGAAAACGCTAGGCACCGACGCGGGTAGCCGATATCACCACCACCGGCTCGAGCGGCACGTTCTGGTGCATTCCCTGATTGGCCGTGGGCAAAGCGGCGATCTCGTCGACCACGTCCATGCCCTCGGCCACACGGCCGAACACGGCGTAGCCGAAATCGCGCTCGCCGTGATCGAGAAAGGCGTTATCCGCCAGATTGACAAAGAACTGCGAAGTGGCACTGTCCACCGCCTGGGTGCGCGCCATGGAGAGCGTGCCGCGGCTGTTTTTCAGGCCGTTATCGGCCTCGTTGCTGATTGGTTCGCGGGTCTGTTGCTGCACCATTTCGGCGTTAAATCCGCCGCCCTGGATGACAAATCCGGGAACGACGCGGTGGAAAATCGTGCCGTCAAAGAAGCCGTCGTCCAGGTATTGGAGAAAATTCTCCACCGTGACAGGGGCCTGCTGTGGAAAAAGCTCGATCGTGATGTCACCCAGGGTTGTAGAAAAAAGCACCATTTCCGACTCCTTGAACCAATCCTTGACTGTGCCCGTCATTATAGCTCTTTTTCCAGTCAAATCAGAATGATTACCGCAGCGGCAGCGGCCATGCCTAGCCGGCGGCAGGGTAAAGATTCCCCCTGAAATACCGAAAACAGCTATAACGCAACGCAGGACGAAAAGATGCAAGCCAGTATCAAAACATCCACGACCCGGCTCGAGCTATTGCTGTTCCGCCTTAACACCAAACAGCACTTCGGGATTAACGTACTGAAAGTCAAGGAGATAATTCCCAGGCCCGCGCTGACGCAAATCCCCCGCGCCAGCCCGGCCGTGGTCGGCGTGGCGGAACTGCGCGGCCACACGGTGCCGGTCATCGACCTGGCGCTGGCCATCGGCCGCCCGGCCATCGGCACCGAACAGACCCAGGAACAGAAAGTGATCATTGCCGAGTTCAGCCGCTCCACCCAGGGTTTTCTGGTCTCGGGCGTGGACCGCATCGTGGTGCGCGACTGGAATGAAGTACTGCCGCCCCCCAGCGGCGCCGGCAGCAGCTTCGTGACCGGCGTGATCCGCCTGGACAAGGAACTGGTGCAACTGGTGGACGTGGAGCAGGTGATGCACCAGGTGGCCGACAAAGACCTCGATCCGCAAGGCCACTTGGACCAGGCGCTGATCGACAAATTGCAGGGACGCAACATCCTGGTGGTGGACGATTCGGCCGTGGCGCGCAACCAGACCTGCCGCATCCTCGACCAGCTGGGCATTCATCACATCGCCGCCCGCAACGGTAAAGAGGCCCTGGAACTGATCGACACCCTGAGCCGCGACTGCGCCAAGACCACCGACTGTGTGCCGATCGTCATTTCCGATATTGAGATGCCGGAGATGGACGGCTACCAGCTGACACGCGAGATCCGCGCCAACCCGCGCCATCAGGGGATGTATATCCTGCTGCACACTTCGCTGGATGGCAAGGTCAACGCAGAACATGCCCGGGCCGCCGGCGCTAATGAGACACTGACCAAGTTCGAATCCGACCTGTTGGCCAAGGAGATCATCAAGGGCCTGAAACAGATGGCGCCCTGAGACCGGAAAATGCCCCCTCTGTGCTAAACTGGCGCGCCACAAGACGGAGTCCTTATGCACAGAAACCTCCTGCAGGACAAGCTCAACCGGCATCACCCCTTCGACGCCTCTGAGGCCGAAATGCTGCAACGGATCATACGATTCGTCGCACAATACGAAAATTGTTTTGAACGCAGTCTCGGCATCGGTCACATCACCGGTTCGGCCTGGATCATCGACCGCGAGCGCAGCCACGTGCTGCTCACCCACCACCGTAAACTCGACCGCTGGCTGCAGCTCGGCGGCCACTCCGACGGCGACAGCAACACCCTCGATGTCGCCCTGCGGGAGGGACGGGAGGAGTCCGGCCTGACCGAATTGCAGCCGGTGAGTGAGGCCATTTTCGATGTAGACGTTCATCTCATTCCCGCACGCAAACACGAATCGGCGCACTATCATTACGACATTCGCTTCCTGCTCAAAGCCGACCGTCACGTCCCACTCACCATCAGCAGCGAATCCAAAGACCTGGCCTGGGTCAGCCTTGACGACGCCTTGCTGCTGTCGCCGGACCCCTCCATCCAGCGTATGGTAGTCAAGAGCCGCGCACTCCATAATCCATGAGCCGTTATCATCCGCTTGATCCCGCCAGGATCGACTGGAGCGCGGAGACACCCCGGTGTAGCAATTATGGCGATATCTATTTCTCCCGGGATGGCGCCAGGGACGAAACACACTATGTTTTCCTGCAGGGCAACGACCTGCCGCGACGCTGGCAAGATCGATCGCACTTTCGCATCGCCGAAACCGGCTTCGGTACCGGCCTGAATTTTCTCTGCACCCTGGACACATGGCTGCAGACCGCTCCCGGGGATGCCCGGCTAGACTACCTGTCAGTGGAAAAACATCCGCTCACCAGGACCGATCTAGAGCGCGCGCTAACGGCCTGGCCGGGACTGGCCGGGCTTGCCACGGAACTGATCGAACACTACCCGCCGCTGGTGCACGGCCTGCATCAACGCCGGCTCTTGAACGGCCGTGTCACCCTCACACTGCTGTTCGGCGACGCCGCGGAGATGCTCGCCGACCTCGACGGCCGTCGCATCGACGCCTGGTATCTGGACGGCTTCGCGCCCAGTCGCAATCCGGACATGTGGCATCCCACGCTGTTTCAACAGATCGCCCGCCTGAGTAAACCCGGCGCCAGCTGCGCCACCTTCAGCGCCGCAGGGGTCGTCCGGCGCGGGCTGCAACAGGCCGGCTTCGAGGTCGGCATCCGCCCCGGTTTCGGCCGCAAGCGCGACATGCTCGGCGGGCGGCTGATCTCGGCGCCTGACGTTCACGGCCGGCCACCCTGGTTCCAACAGCCGCACGTTGAAGTTAAAGAAAAAAGCGCCGTGGTCATCGGCGCCGGCCTGGCCGGCTGCACGGTCGCCCACTCACTGGCGCAACGCGGTTGGCGGATCACCCTGATCGAGCGCCATGCCGGGGTGGCGCAAGAGGCCTCCGGCAATCACGCCGGGGTGGTCATGCCGCGCCTGACCGCCGACATGGGCGCCGACGGCCGCTTTTATCTCGGTGCCTTTCTACACACTGTTCACTGGCTCAATCAACTGAAACAACGCGATCCCGCCCTGCCCTGGTTTCAGAGCGGCGTCCTGCAACTCTGTGACGAGCAACGGCAACAGCGCATGCGAAAACTGAGGCTGCCGAAGGCGGTGCTGGAGATATGCACGCGCGACACAGCCGGTCGGCGCTGCGGCATCGCGACCCGGCGCGGCGGCCTGTTCTTCCCCGCAGGCGGCTGGCTGGAGCCGCCCGCCCTGTGCCGCTGGCTGCTCGACGATCAGCAGCACAGGATCGCGCGCCTGTTGAACCAATCAGCGCTGTCGCTCAAACACGAAAACGAACAATGGCGCATCATTGGCGAAAACGGCGTAATCGCAAGTGCGGAAACCGTTATTATCACCAATGGCTATGACGCCGAACGCCTGCTCGGAACGGATATTTTCAGACTGCAAAAAATACGTGGCCAGCTTGCTTATCTAGCGGCAACCCCTGCGAGTGAGGCGCTGAAAACGCCGATCTGCTACGACGGCTATGTCATCCCGGCGTACCAAGGCCTCCATTGCGTCGGCGCAAGCTATGACGGCGGCGATGACCACCTGGAATCAAGGCGGGAAAGCGAGCGAAACATTCTATCTGCCCTGACGCATGAGCTGCCGGACCTTAATCAACTTGGAGTCTCATCAGGCCGCGTTGCTTTTCGCACCTCGACGCAGGACCATCTGCCGATGATCGGGCCGGTGCCCGATACGGTGTTCTACCGACACGAATATGCGGACCTCCATCATGGCCGGCCGGCACACCAATACCGAAACGCGCAATACCTGCCGCGGCTCTTCGTTAGCGGCGGGCATGGGTCACGGGGATTGGTGTCGTGTCGTTTCGCTGCGGAAGAGATCGCCTGTACTTTATCCCATGAAATATCCCCGCTTGGCAGCGATCTCTCTCACGCCACACATCCGGGAAGATTTCTTGTCCGAGAACTGAGGCGCTCACCCTGCAACGGCGGCGAACCAAAGAAGAAGGGCCATTATATGGCAAGGAGGCCGGATCGATGTTAGCCGATCCCACCTTCGGCTTCACTGACAAAAACGCGGATTTTCCTTCGCATGAGTGGCACAGGCCGGTTTAATGAGTTAGACATTCCCCTTTCTGTCCACCGGCCTGTTGGGATTTCGAACCCACTCACTCCACGAACCGGGATAAAGGCGCGAACCAACAAGCCCGGCATGCTCCATGGCCAGCAGGTTGTGACAGGCGGTGACACCGGAACCGCACATGTGTACCACCTCGTCCGGGCTGCGGCCGGCGAGCAGCGCCTCGAATTCATCACGCAGCTGCCGGGCGGGTTTGAAGCGGCCGCTTTTGTCGAGATTCAGTTGCTGCGGCCGGTTGACGGCCCCCGGGATATGCCCGGCCAGCGGGTCGATGGGCTCTATCTCGCCGCGAAAGCGTTCGGCCGCCCGGGCATCGATGAGCAGAATGGCGTCACCCTCCAGTGCCCGGAGCACCTCGTCGCTACCCAGCCAGGCCTGGCTCTCATTCCTCACTGGATAGCGGCTCCGCAACTCGACCGGCTGCGATTGGGTAACGGGATACATCAAACGGCGCCACTGCTGCCAGCCGCCGTCGAGCACCGCCACATCGCGGTGACCGAGCCAGCGCAGCAACCACCACAGCCGTGCCGCCACGGCACCGCCGGCATCGTCATAGGCCACCACCTGGCTCTTGGGGGTCACCCCCCAGCCGCCCACCACCCGCCTCAGGTCATCGGGATCAGGCAGAGGATGGCGGCCGCTGTACGCCGTGACCGGACCGGAGAGTTCTTCGTCCAGATGGGCGTAGTGTGCGCCGCTGATGTGACTGCTGCGCCAGGCGCGCCTGCCGGCCCCGGAATCGGCGAGTGAAAAGCGGCAATCGACGATGACCCAGGCCGGGTCGGGCAAGTGATTGAGCAGCACGTCGCTGCTGACGATGGTCTGGTAACGCATGCGGAAAGGTCCTGAAACATTTGCGGCTTTGCAATACAATATAGCAATTCGTTAGTCGTGAGGTATGACAGTGCGGTTAAGCGCCGAGGAATTCAGGAAATGGCGACACAAGAGCATCACCCTGCTGGGCATGTCCGGCGTGGGCAAGACGCGTCTCTCCGCCATGCTGCGCAAGGGCAATTGGTTCCACTACTCCGGCGATTACCGCATCGGCAGCCGTTATCTGGATGAGCCGATTCTGGACAACATCAAACAGCAGGCCATGCAGGTCCCCTTCCTGCGCGACCTGCTGCGCACCGACTCCATATATATCGCCAACAATCTGACCTTCGACGATCTCAGTCCGGTCTCCAGCTTTCTCGGCAAACTGGGCAATCCGGAACAGGGCGGCCTGTCACTGCCCGAATTCAAGCGCCGCCAGGCCCTGCACCATCAGGCCGAAATCGCCGCCATGCGCGACGTGCCGGCCTTCATCCGCAAGGCCCACCAGATCTATGGCTACAGCCATTTCATCAATGACGCCGGTGGCAGTGTCTGCGAACTGGACGACGACAAGACGCTGCAGGCCCTGGCCGAGCACACCCTGATCCTGTACATCAAGGCCACCGAGCAGGACGAAAAGGAGCTGATCCGCCGCGCCGAGATCGCCCCCAAGCCGCTTTACTACCGCGAGGCCTTCCTCGATGCGCAGCTGAGCGAATATATGGCGCTGCAACGGCTGAACTATGTCGCCCAGATCGATCCGGATGATTTCGTCCGCTGGGTCTTCCCGCGTCTCTTTTACAGCCGTATTCCGCGCTACCAAACGATTGTGGAACAGTACGGCTACACCATCACCACCACCGACCTGGCCCGGGTGGAGACGGAACAGGACTTCCTGGCCCTGGTCGAGCAAGCCTTAGAGACATAACGACGATGCCACTGGTCGCCAACTCAGACCTACCCGCCTTCAAACGCCTGGAGATTGAAGGCGAGACCATCCTCCAGCGCGATACCGCCGTGCATCAGGACATTCGCGAGCTGCACATCGGCCTGCTCAACATGATGC
>JASBUE010000134.1 GCA_030148045.1 Candidatus Tenderia sp. | reverse complement strand
AGCCCTGCCCCACCTGCGGCTGCACAACGGCACCATCTGGCGCTGGAACCGGCCCTTGATCGGGTTCGATGCGGTGGGCGAACCGCACCTGCGCCTCGAGCACCGCGTCGTCCCCTCGGGACCGACGGTGGTCGATGCCGTCGCCAACGCCGCGCTGTTTTTCGGCGCCGTCGAGGCCATGGCCAATACCGCAACCCCGCCCGAAGCACAACTGGATTTCGAACGGGCGCGGACCAATTTCTACGCCGCCGCCAAAGACGGGCTGCACGCCGAACTGTGCTGGCTGGACGGCAGGCGTGTGCCGGTGCTGCAGTTGCTGCGACAGGTCGTACTGCCCATGGCCCGGCGCGGACTGGACAGCCTGGATCTGGATCAGATGGATATCGACCTGTATCTTGGCATCATCGAGGGGCGCCTCAAAAAACAATGCAACGGCGCCGTCTGGCAGCGGCGCTATGTGGCGCAGCACGGCGCCGACATGACGCAGTTGACCCAGGCCTATTACGAACGCCAGCAGCATGGGGAGCCCGTGCATGAATGGTCTTTATAGGGAATGATGATGTTGAAGATCTTTCACGCTCCGCCGCAAGGATTTGTCGAGGCGGCGCCCGAGGAATTGCAGGCGCTGCTGGGCGGCCCCAGCCTGATCCATCTGCCGGGGCGGCGTGAGCCGGCGCTGTTTGTTTCGGTCATGCTGCACGGCAACGAGCCTACCGGGCTGTATGCCGTTCAGGCGCTGTTGAAGGATTACGAGGGGCGCGAACTGCCGCGCGCCCTGTCGATCTTTGTCGGCAATGTCAGTGCTGCGGCGCAAGGGCTGCGCCGTCTCGACGGCCAGCCCGACTATAACCGCATCTGGTCGGTGGCCGGCAATCTGCCCGAGCAGCGTATGGTCGCCCAGGTGGTGGCAGAGATGGCCGAGCGCGGTGTCTTCGCCAGCGTTGATATCCACAACAACACCGGTATCAACCCCCATTACGCCTGTTTCAACAAACTGGAGACGCCCTTCTTGCAGCTGGCCGCCCTGTTTAGCCGTACCGTGGTCTATTTCACCCGTCCCGCTGGGGTGCAGAGCATGGCCTTTGCCGAACTCTGCCCGGCGGTCACCCTGGAATGCGGCCAGCCCGGGCAGGTGTACGGTACCGAACATGCAGCGGATTATCTCGAGGCCTGCCTCAACATGCGCGAGCTCCCCGACCACCCGCTGGCGCCCCACGACGTCAGTGTCTTTCACACCGTGGCCATCGTCAAAGTGCCCGAAGAAGTGAGCTTCGGTTTCGGCCGCCGCGAGGTGCAATTGCAGTTCATCGATGATGTAGACCACTTCAACTTCAGCGAGATGCCGGCCGGCACCCATTTCGGCTGGCAGCACGACCCGCAGGCGTGGCTCGACTGCCGCGACGAGTACGGCAACGACGTTGGCGAGCGCTACTTTGTGTATAAGGACGGCAGCAAGATCGAACTCGCCACCACCGTAATGCCCTCCATGCTCACCCGCGACGAACGCGTCATTCGCCAGGACTGTTTCTGTTATCTAATGGAGCGCATGGAACTGCCGCCGCATTTGCAGCAAAGGCCGGTGGAGAAGATGTAAGCCTGCTTGTCTAACAAACTGTCGTGCCGAAGGCGCCGGTCTTTCGCCAGTTGATTCTTCTGGCGCAATGAGCCCGCGCCGGGCGTGCGTTGATAATCTGTAGAGATATCGCGGAAAATCGATTGCATGCAACAACATAGGCTGCCAAGGAAACTGAGTCGCATGGTAATGAAACTGGAAAAGGTCGTCCCTTTCGGGCGCTCGTTAGACGAGTACAAGAGCATGTTTGCTCTTTCAAGCGATGATCTTAAAAAAAATATCGTGGGTATTGGTGATGGCCCTAGCTTTAGTGCCGAGACGTTCGCGCTAGGAAAGACTGTTGTTCCGTTGACCCGCTGTATATTTTCCAGGCCGAGGAAATTGAAGGCCGATTCTATTCGGTCGTTGATGACATCATTGCTCAGGTCAAAGCCACTCCGAACGACTGGGTCTGGTCCTACCACAAGTCACCGGAGCACTTGAAAGAAAATCGGGTGTCCGTGCTACGCCGCTTTGTCACCGACTATGAAAAAGGGAAAGCAGAAGGACGCTATATGGTAGGAGAGTTGCCGGCCCTGGGCTTTGCAGACGGCCAATTCCAGCTTTCCGTTTGTTCCCATTTTTTGTTTTTGTACTCGGACCATTTGACATATGAGTTTCACCGATTGTCAGTTTTTGAAATGCTTCGTGTGGCTAACGAAGTACGAATTTTCCCGCTACTGACACTTATGTTGGAAGTGTCGCCGTACGTTCAGCCCCTCATCTCGGAACTAAAGTCAGAGGGTTTTGCTGTAAGCGTCGAGAAAGTTGGCTATGAATTGCAAAGGGGTGGCAATGAAATGCTGAGAATCCAAAAGGCAGCCTAACACGGCGCTCCAGCCGACCGCTATGCGGTTTCGTGTCGGCTGAGATTTGTCGTTAGCCCCTTGAAAGTATATGCATGATAATCTAATATCGTATGCATAACCAATGGAGGCGAATATGAGAACAACCCTAGATCTACCCGAGAACCTGCTTAACGAGGCAATGAAAGTAACCCATATTGACACAAAGACTGCGGTAATAGTTAAGGCGCTGGAAGAATTGGTAAGAAAATCAAAGATCTCTGATCTCAAGAAATATAGGGGCAAGATTGCCCTAGATATTGATCTTGATGAAATCAGAGACCGCCATTAATGGATGTTTTGGTAGATACGTCAATATGGATTGATTATTTCAGAGGGGGGGATAACTCCAAAGACCTAGATTTTTTAATAGATGAAAACCTCATCCTAACCAACGACCTGATTCTCGCAGAATTAATTCCTTACTTGAAGATAAAGAAGCAAACTAAAGTCATTAACCTGCTTCAAGAAGTTAATAAGGCCTCATTAAATATTCGATGGGACGAAATAATTGAATTCCAGGTGAAGTGTTTAAAGGGCGGTGCCAATGGGGTTGGTATCCCTGACTTGATCATTGCCCAAAATGCCAAGCAAAATAGCTGCAAAGTCTATTCGCTTGATAAGCACTTTCGGTTAATAAATCAGGTGTTGAAGGTTGAGCTGTTTGTCTAAAAGGCATACAAGCGCCTCACCCGTTGTTAACGGACTCCGTCATACGGAGTGCCACGGCTCAATCGGGTTGCCACACCTATAACCTTTTGGCCAAGGTCATGGGGCCCACTTTATTTACTTGGGGATATAAGATCGATCATACAAGCCCCTCGCAGCGAACGTCATGTGCAACAAAACATTAGAGATATAGGATGAATATGGAATTGCAAGGATTATTCAATAAGTATAAATCGGACAGGGAATCCGTATTCAATACTTGGTTCATTAATAATGATGAGCGTTTAAAAGCCTTTCGTTCAATACGCCGTGGGGTTCAGGAAGTAATTCAGAATATCAAGGCTGGGCAGTTTGGGAATGACTACAAGGGTTCATCTTTGGAGTTTGTCCTAAACTGCATCACAGAGCAAAAACAGGTATTTATTGGTGCATCACATGCTTTTTACTGGAAGCCGAAACTTCGAATTCCAGATATCTATGAGAATGAAGAAAATAAGATGGCCTTTGGGCAGTTCCTTGAAAATTGCTATAACGCAACAAAGGAAGAGCAGATTCTAAAAGAAATAATCAATCTCGATCAGTTGAACATCAAGGGTCTCGGTCCGGCAGTGGCCAATATCCTATATTTTCTTCACCCAGAAATTATCCCGCCATTCAATACCGTGATCGTTAATGGATTTAATCATTTATTCAAGAGTAAAGTTAAACTGGGTTCATGGCAGGAATATCTTCGGATGCGAGAGGTAATCTTAGAAAAAAACAATCAGTACCGAGTCACATTTTCTAAGGACCTTGGGGCGTTTTCAGGATTGTTATTTGACATAGGCATCAAGAAGGTAATGGTAGGTGATGAAGGTGCACTCTCAGAAAAAGAGCAGAAAAAAATAGAGAATATTCTAAGAAAACGTCACATGGAAGTTGCGAATGAAAAAGAAGAGGAAGATTTGCACACGGAAATGCAGTATCACCTTCTAAGAATTGGGCAGTCATTGGGCTATGATGTAATTAGTGCATCAAATGACCGGTCAAGATGCCATCAGGGAAATAACTTCTCATTTATAAGTCTGCCGGAATTTCCCGATATTGGAGTCGGCAAAGACACCTATAGCACCATTGCATTAATTGATGTGATTTGGTTTCAGAAAGGAACAAATAAGATTGTGAGTGCTTTTGAGGTTGAAAAAAGCACATCTATATATTCTGGGATACTCAGGCTCACCGATTTGTATTACTCATTTCCCGAGGATCCATCTTCCCTCTTCCTGATTATTCCTGACAATAGAGAAAGGGAGTTGGTGCTACAGCTAAGTCGGCCAGCGATTAAGGGGAATAACATCGAAATTCATTACGTTCTGTTTTCGGATTTGCGCAAACACTGTGATGCAATATGTGCATTTGGTGAGAGTAAAGAAACCCTGAAAAAGATAGCTAAAGTAGTCCATTGAGAAAGCACACATGCAAGCGCATCCAACAGATGGCAAAAAGCGCCGCTGCTGATGCAAATCGTTGAGCCCCAAGGGGCAGCTGAATGCTGGATCAGCATGAACCGCCGCCAGATCAAAAGTGCGAAAGATTCTTTACAACACAACTACCCAAGAAATAAAAAAGCGCGCCAAAGGCGCGCAAGATGCGTCTCGGCCGCAAGGGTCGAGATTGTCAGTCTGCGTTGTGTGTAATGATGGAGTAGAGACGGTCCTTCAGTCTCAACCGCTCCTTCTTGAGGAATTCGACATAATCATCAGCGACCGGCCGGCTCTGGGCCTCGATGCCGTAGATCTTCTTGTCGGTTTCGTCGTAGCGGGATAACAGGGTGGCGAATTGCGGGTCGCTCTTTTTCAGCGTGCTGATGGTTCCGGAAAAGTTGGGAAACTCCTCCTGGAAATGATGACGAACTCCGTACATAGGCTTTCCTCCTGATGAATTGAGTGAATCATCGTCACGCTCGGCCGGGGCATTTCGGCCGGGGCGAATTATAGATTGGCACGAATTTTTACGCCAAGTCAACTATTAGGCTGCGCCGGCCCGATTCGTTAATTGATTGAATTGCTGGGAAATATCGCTGTGCATAGAATGCGCCAGCGAGCCAAAGTGGTTGTATTTGCGATGCTTTTTGAGGCGTGAATTTATTCGGCCAAGGCCCGCTTGATGGCCTGGCAGCGTTGCTGGCGCAGCCGCTCCGCCAGCGCCTCCCCCTTCAGTCCCTGTTGCGCCAGGGCGGCGGCGTCCACGGCCAGGGCGGCGTCTCGGGCGCGGCGGAAGATCTCGGCTTGGGGATAGTCGCGCCCTTGATAACCGCTGCGGCCGCGATAGTCGGCGGCGCAGGCGAGCAGAAACTCCTCGAAGCGCTCCGGGCGGCGGAAGGCGTCCAGTCCCTGCAGGGTATCCAGCAGGGTAGTCGGGCGCAGTTCGGCGGCGCGATGGCACAGGCCGTGATATTTGGCCACCAGTAGGGCCAGGTCGCGATAGTCCCTGGGGCTGCGCAGGCGTTGGCACAGCTGTTTCACCAGCGGTAGGGAGCGCGCTTCATGGCCCTTGTGGCTGGGCCATTCCGCCTTGGGCGTGTTGCCCTTGCCCAGATCGTAGAGCAGGGCGGCGAAGCGCACCCGCGGTTCGGGGCTGATCTCGCAGGCCTGGTCCAGCACCATCAGGGTGTGGAGACCGGTGTCGATCTCGGGATGGTGGTCGGCCCGCTGCGGTACGCCGAACAGGGTCGCCAGTTCGGGGAAGATCCGGGCCAGGGCACCGCAGTCGCGCAGCGCCTCGAAGAAGGCGCGCGGCCGCTGTTCGCCCAGGGCCCGTTGGGTCTCCTGCCAGACCCGCTCCGGCACCAGGGCGTCCACCTCGCCGTTGTCCACCATCTGGCGCATCAATTCCACGGTCTCGGCGGCGATGCGAAAGCCCATGGGGGCGAAACGGGCGTAGAAGCGCGTCACCCGCAGGACGCGCAGCGGGTCTTCGGCGAAGGCGGGGGAGACATGGCGCAGGATCCCGTTGTCCAGATCCTCACGGCCGTGGAAGGGGTCGATGATGTTGCCGTGCGCGTCCATGGCGATGGCGTTGATGGTCAGGTCGCGCCGAATCAGATCGTCTTCCAGGGTGACGTCGGGGGCGGCATGGAAGGCAAAGCCCTTGTAGCCGGGGCCGGTCTTGCGCTCGGTGCGCGCCAGGGCATACTCCTCATGGCTCTCGGGATGGAGGAAGACCGGGAAGTCCTTGCCCACCTGGCGGTAGCCCCGGGCCAGCATTTCCTCGGGCGTGGGGCCCACCACCACCCAGTCATGGTCCTGGACCTCCAGACCCAGCAGCTTGTCCCTGACCGCACCGCCGACTTGGTAGATTTGCACTAGCCGCCGCCGAGCGGGTCTTTGTCGCGCGCCGCGCGCCGGCGCATGGTGTCGTAGCGACCGCGGATATCGGCGCGGCCGATGTACTTGGGCACCACGCTGTCGATGGCTTTTGGTGTCACGCCGAAGCGCCCGGGGAAGGGCCCGTTGCACACCGCCGGGGTCTGCAGGCTCAGGTAGTTGTCGTAGCTGAAGGGCTTGTATGGCAGCCATTGCAACATCCGGCCCATGAGGGCGGACATGCCGTTGCCCAGTGGGATGACGGCGCGGCGCAGGCCGGTGAGGCGATTGGTGTAGCCGACCACCTGTTTCAGGGTGACGATGTCCGGACCGCACAGCTCGTAGGCCTGGCCGTAGGTCGCCTTGTCATTGAGCGCCTTCGTCATTACCTCGACCACGTCGCCGACATAGACCGGCGCCATGCGGCTCTCGGGGCAGGTCAGCGGTACGATCGGCAGCTTGCGCAGCAGCCCGGCGAAGCGGTTGAAGAAGTGGTCATCCTCGCCGAAGATCAGCGACGGGCGAAAGCTGGTGACATTCAGATCTTCGGCCGCATGGGCCACCTTTTCCCCCGCGCCCTTGCTGCGCAGATACCGGCTGCCGCCCTTGTCGGCATCGGCATTCAGGGCGCTCATGTGCAGCAGCCGGGTGACGCCGCTGCGGCGGCAGTCGTTGGTGATCTTTTCCACCAACTCGACATGGACGCGGTTGAAATCGCCGCGCTTGTTCTCGTTGAGGATGGCCACCAGGTTGACCACCGCATGGCAGCCGACGAACAGGGCATCGAGGCTGTCGTCATCGAAGATGTTCGCATCCACCACCTCCACCTTGGGCAGCACCTGCAGCGAGCGGTGGCGCTCGCGGTTGCGCGACGGCACTACCACGTAATAACCGGCCCGGGTCAATTGCGAAACCAGGTGATGGCCGACGAAACCGGTCCCGCCCAGGACGCAGAGGGTTTTTGATAGCATGCGAAATTCCTGTTCAATACTGAAAGTGGCGCAAATTTTCCCGTTTTTCCCTAACCTTGGTCAAGCTTTTGATTAGTCTATACTCACAGCTACGAGTAATTCTAAGGAGTCGTGTATGCCGTTTGTATCGCAAAATCCCGCCACCGGCGAGGTCATGGAGAAATATCCCGACTGGAATGATGAGCAGCTTGAAGAAGCGCTGGTGCAGGTGGCCATCGCCACGCCCAAGTGGGCCGCCACGCCGGTGAGCGAACGCTGCGACCATGTGCGCAAGCTCGGCCAGGTGCTGCTGCAGCAGCGCGACCGGCTGGCCGAAACCATCACCCGCGAAATGGGCAAGTTGATCGGCGAGGCCCGCAGCGAGGTGGAAAAGTGCGCCTGGGTGTGCGACTACTACGCCGACAACGGCGCCGCCTTTCTCGCCGACGAGGTGATCGAGACCGACGCCGGCAAGAGCCTGGTGGCCCATCAACCCATCGGCACGGTGCTGGCGGTGATGCCGTGGAACTTTCCCGTCTGGCAGGTGTTCCGTTTTCTCGCCCCGGCCCTGGTGGCGGGCAACACCGGCGTGCTCAAGCACGCCTCCAACGTACCCCAGTGCGCCCTGGCCATCGAGGCGCTGGTGCGCGGCGCCGGGCTGCCCGAGGGCGTGTTCCGCACCCTGATGATCTCGTCTGGCCAGGTCGCCGGTGTGATCGAGGATGGACGCATCCATGCCGTCACCCTCACCGGCTCGGAACCGGCCGGGCGCCAAGTGGCCGCCACCGCCGGTGCCAACCTGAAAAAGACCGTGTTGGAGCTGGGTGGCTCCGACCCCTTCATCGTGCTGGAGGATGCCGATCTGGACTGGGCGGCGGAGCAGGGCGTGACCTCGCGTTTTCTCAACGGCGGTCAGAGCTGCATCGCCGCCAAGCGCTTCATCGTGGTGGAGGCGGTGGCCGACCGGTTCCTGGCCAAGTTCAAACAAGCCGTCGAGGCACGCCAGCCCGGCGACCCCATGGACGAAGCCACTACCCTGGCCCCCATGGCGCGCAAGGATCTGCGTGACGAGCTGCACCGGCAGGTGCAGGCCAGCCTGGACAAGGGGGCGGTCGCCGTCACCGGCTGTGCCCCCATCGACGGGCCGGGCGCCTATTACCAGCCGTCTATTCTAGACGGCGTCAAACCCGGCATGCCGGCCTGGAGCGAGGAGTTCTTCGGTCCGGTGGCCATTGTCATCCGCGCCCGCGACGAGCAGGAGGCGATCAAGATCGCCAACGCTTCCGACTTCGGCCTCGGGGGCAGTGTCTGGACCCGCGACAGCGAGCGTGGTGAACGCGTCGCCCGCCAGCTGCAGTCCGGTGCGGTGTTCGTCAACGGCCTGGTCAAGAGCGATCCGCGCCTGCCCTTCGGCGGGGTGAAGAACTCAGGCTACGGCCGCGAGCTGTGCCACCACGGTATGATGGAATTTGTGAACCAGAAGACGATCTGGATCAAGTAACCCGCTGCCTTTTTCCGACCCGTCAGGCATCGATATCGAGCTTGTTAAGGCGGTAGTGCAGTTGTCGGGGCGTCATTCCTAACGTGCGGGCCGCGAGGGTCTTGTTGCCTCCGGTTTTGCCAATGGCTTCGAGGATGGTGTCCCGTTCGTACGGTTGCACCTTGCTGTAGGGGCGTGGTGTCAAATCGAATGAGGATGGCTGTGGTGCCCCGGTTTGGGGGCGACCGGATTCCTCCAGTGCGACGCCGGACTCTTCGTTGAGGATGGCCTGTATGATTTCTTCGCTTATCAAGTCGTTGTCGCTCATGATGACCAGTCGCTCGATCACATTTTCCAGCTGGCGCACATTGCCCGGCCACTCGTAGTGCTTCAACTGGGTAAAGGCGGCGTCGCTGAGCATGACATTGCGTTTGTGCATCTGGTTGCAGCGGTTGAGAAAGTACAGCGCCAGCAGTTCGATATCATCCTTGCGCTGGCGCAGCGGCGGCAACGTAATACGGATCACGTTGAGACGATAAAAAAGATCGAGCCGAAAATCGCCGCCGTTGACGGCCTCTTCCATGCGCTGGTTGGTGGCGCTGATAATGCGCACATCGACCGGCGTTTCCCGGTTGCTGCCGATGCGCTGCACGCAGCGTTCCTGCAACACGCGCAGCAGTTTGGCCTGCAGGTCCAGGGCCATGTCGCCGATCTCATCCAGAAACAGGGTGCCGCCGGCGGCGATCTCGAACTTGCCGGGGCGGGCGTTGGCGGCGCCGGTGAAGGCCCCTTTTTCATGGCCGAACAGTTCGCTCTCCAACAGGTTGGCGGGAATGGCGGCGCAATTGATGCACACAAAAGGCTTTTCGCGCCGCTCGCTGGCCAGGTGGATCATGCGCGCGAAGCGTTCTTTGCCCGACCCCGATTCACCCACCAGCATCACCGTCGCCTGCGACGCCGCCGCCTTGCGGGCGCGCTCGATGGACTCGCGCAGCGTCGCACTCCTGCCGATGATGCCGTGCACGGCATGGCGTTCCTGCCGCTTCACCCGCAGGGCCCTGTTTTCCGCTTTCAGCTCGCGGGTCTTTTCCTCGATCAGGTCATGAATGTGCAGGGTTTGGCCGATCATCGCCGCCATGATCTGCAGGATGTACAAATCGCTGTCAAAGTGACCGATCACGGTCTTCAGGCAGTGTACCGCCAGCACGCCGAAGGGTTTGTCATCGCGCATAATCGGTACCGCCAGATAAGCCACGCGCTCGCCGGTTTTCGGTTTGGCCGCGGAGACATTGGCGACATAGGACGGCTCCTTGCTGACATCGGGGATCAAGGCGATTTCACCTGTCGCCATTACCCGACCGGTCACGCCTTCGCCGACGGCATAGGTGCCGCGGCCGATTTCACCCTTGCTCAGGCTGTGGCTGTAGGCGATATGCAGCATGCCGCTGTCGGGATCCGGCAACACCACCCGCCCCTGGGTCAGGCCGAGATTGTTCGACAACAGCGCCAACATCCCCTGGATGGAATGATGCGGATCGAGGCTTTGTCCCACCAGTCGCGCGGCATCCTGGATCACCTCGGCGATTTGCGGGCTCAAGGCCGGGCATTGATTAGGCATTGCAGCGGTACTCCTCTTGATTCACGGCGTGTGAATTTCGCTATTGGAAGACTAAGACGTTCCGATTACGGATTCGTTGCATGCCTGAAAGCCCTCTGCATCCAAAAATTTAAGCAATGATTGAGTGAGCTTTGCGACTGCAGATTTCCGCAACGGGATTCATTGGCAAATCGAAAGCATATAACGTTCCATTTGCCTGGGGTTTTCTACATGAATAAATTTGCGTGGGAGGTCTGTCGAGCGTAGCTGTCCTGTCGCGCTGCGTGCCCGGATAGGGTGCAGCGGCGGAAGCGCTGCACCAACGGTTTAAAAAAGAGCCCTGGAGGCAGGGAAGGTCTCGGGGGGAGGGGGAGGGCCTTGTATCCTCCAGGGCTCACAACGCTTCAGTTTAAGCGGGCGCATGGGTAAGCGGCTTGCTCTTGCGCGCTGCCGATGATTGCAATTGTCCCAGCAGGGCGTAGAGCGGATCCCAGGCCATGATTGCCGTCATGATCGGGTAAACCGAGGCCAGGGTGATCCAGTAACTATTAAAGCCCGGGGTAAAGATCAGTGCGATCATGGCGGCGCCCAATATAAAACGCGCCAATCGGTCTATTGGTTGCACATTGTCGTATGGTGTCTTCAGCATGGTGTTGCCTCCTGTTACAGCTGTGATTGGGTCGGGGGCAGGCTTTATCGCCTGCGCCCTGAGCAGTGCAGGGGACGTGCCAGAAGCAGATTGATGCTGAAAAATTGAATTTATTCAGTGGCTTGTATTTTTATGCCGAATGTTTTGCTGCCTTGGACAAACACCGGAAATGCATAACAATGTCGACATTGTTCACAATGTTCTTGCATAAGGCGTTTGAATTTTCGCGAGATAAATAACCAGTAGAAAAACCGAAAGATGTCGAATTCTCTGCAGCCGGCGATCGGGGTGTCTCCCCACGCTGGGTCGCCGCAGGTGAGGTCGTTCTCCTGCCTTCCTGCTAAGGAGTCTCTGGGCAAGTCTATGGCGTCTTAGGCTTGTCCAGAGACTCCCTAAATGTAGCATTCGCCAACGGCGCTGATCACAGCAGATTTTTTTGTTTGATAGGGATGACGTTCGACTGAGAATGGTTTGAATAGGTATTCCAGGCAGGGGCGTATTCATCGGCCTGGTTGCCCCATCCAAACCAGCCCTTTCTAGGTCCTCGGGCAAACAATTCTATGAATGGAGCGGGGCTGCAAGACTCGATCAGGTCATATTGTTCATCCGGTTTTCGGCTGTGTTCCCGTTTTTGCGTGCAGATGATGTTTTCCTGGCTTCTCGCGGGTTGTAAGGTTCTGGCGTTTTTTCCCCGCACGCCAAACAGAATCATCTCGGTCACGTTTCTAAAATAGAATCCGACGCCTCTGCGGTCGGGGCCGCCGTCTTTCCTGATCTTGTACCAGATCAAATTTGTCTTGTATGTGAACCCCCAGTGTTCCATGACCTGCAAGCCGTCAGCGAGCAGGGCATTGGGGACCCACAGGTATAGATGGGCAGTGTCTTTTACAATGGCTTCAACAGGCAAGTCCTTGATTTCCTGAAGCGACATCGTGGGGTATCGGGACAAGCGCTTGTGTTCCGGTGCCATCTTCCCGGTACGATTCTGAAACTGCCAGGGTGGATCCGCCAATACAGTCGAAAATCTTCTTTTTCCAACTGATTCCAGTAAATCATCAGAAGCGTCGGTCATGTTCTTTCTCCGGAGTATGGGGTGGCTCGGTTATCCATTTTTCTTTATTTTTTCAAACATGATGTCTTTCTGGCGAGTCTTTTTCGACAAGCCATGACCCGCATGGCTAATGAGGCAGTTATATGTTCTTGAGCAAATTGTCATGGGGTCTCATCGGCGGGTCGGGATGATCGGTTTTTGCAGTTGTCACCATTTGCCCTTTCCCCCTCGTCCTAGTATCTTCCAAGCTCCTGGCACTGCGAGTAATGATTTATGATCAAGCCTATGATTTGTTTGGGCTCTGCCTCGCCGCGGCGGGCCGAGTTGCTGGCTCAGATCGGGGTGCCATTCAAGCAGGCGACGGCGCACGTTGACGAGTTGCCGCGCCCCGGCTAGGCGCCGGAGGTCTACGTCTTGAGAATGGCGCGCGAAAAGGCCGCGGCGGTATTGGTCCGGAATCCGGGCCTGCCGGTGCTGGCGGCCGACACGACGGTGGTGGTGGACGGCGACATCCTGGGCAAGCCGGCCGATGAGGCGGAAGCCTTGGCCATGCTGAAACGGCTGTCGGGACGCGCCCATCAGGTGCTGACGGTGGTGGCCCTGGCGGAGCCCGGGCAGGACGGTCGGCGCGCCAGCCGGCTTAACGTAAATAAGGTGGTATTCCGGGCCACGACGGAGGCGGAGCGGCGAGCCTACTGGCGCACGGGTGAGCCGGCGGACAAGGCCGGGGCCTACGGTATTCAGGGCCACGCGGCGGTGTTCATCGAACACCTGGAGGGCAGCTTTTCGGCGGTGATGGGATTGCCGTTGTTCGAGACCGCCCAGCTGCTGGCGGAATTTGGAATCGATATCTGTGATCACTGGTCTGACAACGGGGGCGACGGCGCGTAGTTCATGTCGATAGAAATCTTGATGAATGTGACCCCTCACGAGACCCGCGTGGCGGTGGTCGAGAATGGTGTCTTGCAGGAGGTGATCATCGAGCGCGAGCGCCGCCGCGGCCTGGTGGGCAACATCTATAAAGGCAAGGTGTCGCGGGTGCTGCCGGGCATGCAGGCGGCCTTTGTCGACATCGGCCTGGAGCGGGCCGCCTTCCTGCACGCCTCGGACATCGCCCAGGGATCGGACGCGGAGAACCGCGGCGACAACAACATTACCCAGCTGCTGCGCGAGGGCCAGGAACTGCTGGTGCAGGTGATCAAGGACCCGCTCGGCACCAAGGGGGCGCGCCTGACCACCCACATCACCATCCCGTCGCGCTTCCTGGTCTTTACCCCCGATATGTTTCACGCCGGCGTCTCGCTCAAGATCGAGGACGAGCTGGAACGCCAGCGCCTCAAGGACGTGATGTCGGTATTGATGCAGGGCGCCGCCGGCGGCTATATCGCGCGCACCGCCGCCGAGGGGGTGGCCATCGAGGCGCTCAGGGCGGATACCGCGTTTCTGAACAAGCTGTGGGAGTCTATCCGCGAGCGCCGCGCCGCGGCCAAGGCGGGCGAGATCGTGCACGAGGACCTGCCCCTGGTGATGCGCATCCTGCGCGACGTGGTGGACGGCGAGGTGGAGAAGATTCGCATCGATTCGCGCCGGGCGACGCGCCGGGTGAGTCAGTTCGCCGAGCAGTTCATGTCCGAGGTGGCGGCGCGGGTGGAACACTATCCGGGCGAGCGACCGATCTTCGATCTCTACGGTGTGGAGGACGAGATCCAGAAGGCGCTGGACCGCAAGGTGCTGCTTAAGTCCGGCGGTTATCTGATTATCGACCAGACCGAGGCCATGACCACCATCGACGTCAACACCGGCGCCTTCGTCGGCCATCGCAACCTGGAAGAGACCATTTTCAAGACCAACCTGGAGGCCACCCAGATCATCGTCCGCCAGCTGCGGCTGCGCAACCTGGGCGGTATCATCATCATCGATTTCATCGACATGGTCGAGGAGGAGCACAAGCGCCAGGTGTTGCGTTCGCTGCAAAAGAACCTGGAGCGCGACCGGGCC
Source organism: Candidatus Tenderia sp. (assembly GCA_030148045.1). GTDB lineage: Bacteria > Pseudomonadota > Gammaproteobacteria > Tenderiales > Tenderiaceae > Tenderia. Next base: position 3,501 of record JASBUE010000134.1, on the reverse strand, counting down.
AAGAGCCACATCAGCGAGGTCTCGAGCCTGGGGCTGGTGGAGATGACGCGCAAGCGCACCCGTGAGAGCCTGGAGCGGGTGCTGTGCGAGCCCTGCCCGGTGTGCAGCGGCCGCGGCACCCTGAAGACGCCGGAGACGATCTGCTTCGAGATCTTTCGCGAAATCCTGCGCGAGGCGCGCCAGTTCGACGCCCAGCAGTATCTGGTACTGGCTTCACAGGAGGTGGTGGACATCCTGCTCGACGAAGAGTCCGCCAGCATTGCCGAGTTGGAGGAGTTCATCGGCAAGCCCATCAAGCTGCAGGTGGAGTCGCTCTACACCCAGGAGCAGTTCGACGTGGTCATGATGTGAGTATCAACGCAGTCCCCGGCGGGGTCATCTTCTATCCTTAAGTATTTGTGAAAGTCGCCCTCAAAATTCTCCGTTTCGTCTCCAGGCACACCTGGTGGTGGACGGTCGCTTTCATCGTCCTGTTGGCTATCTTGCTAACCGCCGCGCGGTTGTTGTTGCCGCAACTGGGTGGCTACAAGGACGAGCTGGAGCAACAGGTCAGCCAGTTGATCGGCCAGCCGGTGGAGATCCGTGATTTCGAGGTGGGCTGGCACGGTTACGGGCCGCGCCTCTACCTGCACGACGTGCGCCTGCTGGACCAGGCGCGCGCAGAGACCTTGTTCGGCTTTGAAGAGGCCTATATCGATGTTTCTCTGCCGCTGACGCTTTACCGCGGCCAGGTCGCCCTGCAGGACCTGACCCTGAGCGGTATCGAGCTGAGCCTGATGCGCCAGGCCGATGGCCGGATCACGCTGGGCGAGATGATCTTCCCCCGTGCCGGCGAAGGGGCGGCAGACGGCGACGCGCTGTTTCGCTGGCTGTTCCGGCAGAAACGTCTTGGCATCGAAAACAGCACCCTGTACTGGCGCGACCTGCGACAGGGGGATTACGAGGTCGTCGTGCGCGAGGTGAGCCTGTTTCTGCGCAACAGCGGCGAAGAGCATTTTCTCAGCGGCCGGGTGACACTGCCCTCCAGCCTCGGCGGCTATGTGCAGGTGATGGCCGAGGCCCACGGCGGTGTGGATGACTTCAGCGACTGGGCGGTGGACTTCTACGCCGAGGGCACCGGCCTGGAACTGGTGCAGTGGCTGGTGGACCAGCCCGGCATGGGCATGCGCATCGTCAACGGCCAGGCGGAGCTGGAGCTGTGGGGCGGTTGGCACCAAAACCGCCTCGACAATCTCAAGGGGTATCTCGTCCTGCGCGACGCCTACCTGGCGCCGGAGCAGCCGGTGGCCGGGCTGGGGCAGGAGCCGCGGATCGTCTCCTCCCTGTTCGGCGAATTCGTCTGGCAGAACCGCGACCGGGGCTGGAGCCTGGACGTGGACCGTTTTCGGCTGGAGATGGATGGGGTCGCCTGGACGCCGGCCCGTATCCATGTGGAACAGACGCCGCAGGAGGCGGGCAGTGAATTGACGCTGGCCACCAGCTTCGCCCGGGTGGATGATATCGCCACCCTGCTGGGGCTCAGTTCCCATTTGAGCCAGGCGCAACGCGAGATCCTGTTGACCACCAAGCCGCGGGGCGAATTGCGCAACACCTATCTCAGCTTGCAACTGACGGATGAGGGAATTCGGGACTATTTCGTGCGCGGCGAGTTGACGCAGTTCGCCCTGCTGCCATGGAAGAAATTTCCCGGCTTCGACGGCCTGAACGTATCGCTCAACATGAGCCAGTCGGGCGGCGTGGCCGATATCGGCAGTCGCGGCGCCTATCTCGACCTGCGCCACCTGTTTCGTGATTTCTTCGCCGTGGACGAGATGCTCGGCCGTCTCGCCTGGCGGCGCCAGCCCGACGACGGCCTGCTGGTGGAACTGCGCCACCTGGAGCTGGCCAACCATGACGCCGCCGTGCGCCTGGACGGCCGAGTGTTGTTGCCCGACGACGACCGCTCGCCGGTAGTGAAGCTGCTGGCCGATTTCAAGCGTGGCAACGGCGAGGCGGCGTCGCGCTATCTGCCGGCCAAGATCATGCCGGAGAAGACGGTGCAATGGCTGGATCGTGCCATCGTCGCCGGCAAGGTCACCTCCGGGGCGATGCTGTTCCAGGGGGCCATCGAACAGTTCCCCTTCAAGGACGGTTCCGGTCGCTTCGAGATTCTTTTCAATGTCTCCAACGGCATCCTCGATTACCAGGAAGGGTGGCCGCGCATCGAGCAGATCGAGACCCAGGTGAGTTTTGTTGGTACCCGCATGTCCATCGACGCCGTGGCCGGCAAGGTGCTGGACGCCGATATCAAACAGGTGGCGGTGGAGATCCCCGACATGCGCGCCAAACCGGCGGTATTGCACCTGCTGGGACGCGCCGAAGGGGGCGCCGGCGACGTGGTGGATTTCCTGAATAAGAGTCCGCTGCAGCAGCGCTTTGGCGGTTTCACCGCGGCGGCGGAGGCCGACGGGCCGGCCCAGCTCGATCTGAGTCTCACCATCCCATTGCAGGCGGATACCCGTGTGGAGACCCACGGCCTGGTGGCCTTCGATGACAGCCGTGTCGACTTCAAAGACCTGGGGGTGGACCTGAGCGGCATCTCCGGCATGGTCGAATTCAGCGGCGAGGGACTGTCGGCCAAGTCGGTCACGGCCCGGGTGCTGGGTCAGCCCGCCAGCATCGACATCTTCAGCGAAGCGCTGCCGCCCGACAAGGTCAACCTCGTCTTCCAGGCCGCAGGCGAAACGCGCTATCGCGAACTGGATAAGCGCCTCGACCTGTTCGTCTTCCCCTATCTCGAAGGGCAGAGCCGCTGGCAGGCGCGCTTGGAGATTCCGCGCAGCAGGAACGGCGGTATCGTCCAGTCCACCCTTAAGCTGACCTCGGACCTGGGCGGCACGGCGGTGACACTGCCGACGCCGCTGCAGAAACAGCCGGACGCGCCGCGCCCGCTGGAGCTGTTCGCCCGTTTCGGGGCGCAAGCCCGCCACTGGTCCTTCGATTACGGCGCCGAGACCCTCACCGGTGTGTTCCGACTGCAGGGCAGCAAGGGGTTGACCCACGGTGAACTCCACTTCAACGGCCCCGCCCGGTTGCCGGAAAAACCGGGCCTGCGCATCGGCGGCCAGCTGGCGCGCTTCGACTATGATCAGTGGCGGCCGCTGCTGGAGGAGGAGAAAGCGCAAGGCGGCAAGGCCGGGGCGGCCGCCAAACCGTCGCTGGTGAATCAGCTCGATCTGAAGATCACGAGCGCCGAGCTGTTCGGCCAGACCCTAAGCGACGTCGCCGTCCAGGCCGGGCGCGACAAGGGCGTGTGGAGCGCCGATGTCAGCAGCGACCGCCTCGCCGGCCGGATCTGGCTGCCGGACAATCTCAGCAATGTAGTGAACATGGAGCTGGAACGCTTGTATCTGGCCCGGCCGCCCAAGACCCCAGCCGGCGGGGCGGAAGCGCCGGGACCGGGGGCGGTCGATCCGGCTCGCCTGCCAGCGCTCACCGTCACCAGCCGCCAGACCCGCTACG
>JASBUE010000133.1 GCA_030148045.1 Candidatus Tenderia sp. | reverse complement strand
CTGTGGATTGCGCGTATCAACGCCGCGGCGCGTGAGTGTGGTCTGTCATACAGCCGCATGATCAACGGTCTGAAGAAGGCCGCGGTCGACGTCGATCGTAAGATCCTGGCTGACCTGGCTGTGCACGACAAGAACGCCTTTAGCGTGCTTGCCGAGAAGGCCAAAGCCAGCCTTTAAGACGTGTTGATGCCGTCATAATCAAATGACGGAGACACTGTAGTATGAAAAAGGGGAAGGCTGGGCCTTCCCCTTTCTTTTTCGGAAACTGTCAATCTTATCAGGGGATGGCTACGTGCAGGAGTTATCGGATTTAGTGAGTCAGGCCGAAGCGGCGGTTACCCGGGCCTCGGACCTGGGCGCCCTGGACCAGGTGCGGGTGGAGTACCTGGGCAAAAAGGGCGTGTTGACCCAATACCTCAAGCAGCTGGGTGATCTGCCCGCCGAGGAGCGGCCCAAGATGGGGCAGGCGGTCAATCAGGCCAAACAGGCGCTGCAGGCATCGATCAATGCCCGGCGCGGCGAACTGGAGGCTGCGGTCCTGGACGCCAAACTGGCGGCCGAGACCATCGATGTCACCTTGTCCGGCCGCGGCCAGGAGGTGGGTGGCATCCATCCGGTGACGCGCACCCTGCAGCGCATCGAAGCGTATTTCGGCCGCCTCGGCTTCGAGATTGCCACCGGCCCCGAGATCGAGTCGGACTATCACAACTTCACCGCCCTGAATATTCCGGAGAATCATCCCGCCCGGGCCATGCACGACACGTTTTACGTGGATGAGCACACCCTGCTGCGCACCCACACCTCGCCGGTGCAGGTGCGGGTGATGGAAAACCGGCAACCGCCGCTGCGGGTGATCGCGCCCGGACGGGTCTATCGCTGCGATTCGGATGTCACCCATACGCCCATGTTCCATCAGGTGGAAGGCTTCATGGTGGACACCGATGTCACCTTCGCTCACCTGAAAGGCATGTTGAGCGATTTTCTGCGTAACTTTTTCGAACAGGACCTGGGCACCCGTTTTCGCCCCTCCTATTTTCCTTTTACCGAACCCTCGGCCGAAGTGGATATGGAATGTGTCATGTGTCAGGGCAAGGGCTGCCGCGTCTGCAGTCATACCGGTTGGATCGAGATTCTAGGCTGCGGCATGATCCATACCAATGTGTTGGCCAACGTGGGCATCGACAATGAGACCTATACCGGTTTCGCCTTCGGCATGGGGGTGGAGCGTCTGACCATGCTGCGTTACGGCGTCAATGACCTGCGCCTGTTTTTCGAGAACGATCTGCGCTTTCTGCGCCAGTTCAATTAATACAGTACAGCGAAAGAATTAGCCAATGAAATTCAGCGAACAATGGTTGCGTGAGTGGGTGAACCCGGAGGTGGCGACGCGGGAACTGGCGCATCAGTTGACCATGGCCGGATTGGAAGTGGATGCGGTCGAGCCGGTGGCGGCGCAGTTTGACAAGGTTGTGGTGGGCGAGGTGCTGTCGGTAGAGCCCCACCCCGACGCCGACCGGCTGCGGGTTTGCAAGGTGAATGTGGGCAGCGAGACCCTGTCCATCGTCTGCGGCGCGCCCAATGTGGCCGCGGGGCAGAAGGTGCCCACCGCGCTTGTCGGTGCCCAATTACCCAACGGTCTGAAGATCAAAAAATCAAAGCTGCGCGGAGTGGAGTCCTGCGGCATGTTGTGTTCGGCGGTGGAGCTGGGCATGGCCGAAAGCTCGGACGGACTGATGTTGCTGCCGGGCGATGCCGCAGCCGGCACCGATGTGCGTCAGCTGCTGCAGCTGAATGACTCCACCATCGAGATCGGCCTGACCCCCAATCGTGGCGATTGCCTCAGTATCGCCGGCATCGCCCGTGAGGCCGGTGTGGTGAACCAGGCTGCGGTCACCGGGCCTGGGATTGCAGAGGTGGTGCCCGGTCATGATGAGACATTTCCCGTTAGGCTGGTTGCGGCCGAGGCCTGCCCGCGCTACCTCGGCCGGGTGATCAAGGGGGTTAACCCGCAGGCGCAAACACCGCTGTGGATGCAGGAACGCCTGCGCCGCTCCGATGTGCGCAGCATCAGCCCCGTGGTCGACGTGACCAACTATGTCATGCTTGAACTGGGTCAGCCCATGCACGCCTTCGATTTGGCCATGCTGGCGGGCGGTATCGAGGTGCGTTATGCCGCCGAAGGGGAACGGCTTACTCTCCTGGACGGCCAGGAGGTGACCCTGCAGGCGAATACCCTGGTGATTGCCGATCAAAATGCTCCCCTGGCCATGGCCGGGGTCATGGGCGGTGAACCCTCTTCCGTGACTGGCGGCACCGTCGACCTGTTCCTGGAAAGCGCCTTTTTCAATCCCGATGCCATTATCGGCAAGGCACGTCAGTACGGTCTGCATACCGATTCCTCGCACCGCTTTGAGCGTGGTGTGGATTTCGAGCTACCCACCCGCGCCATGCAGCGTGCCACGCAGTTGTTGCTGGAGATCGTCGGTGGTCAGGCCGGTCCCGTCATCGAGGCCGTTGAGCGAGACAAGCTGCCCCAGCGCCGGCCCATTACCCTGCGACTGGCGCGTATCAAGCGTCTGTTGGGTATCGAGCTGGCGGCCGTGCAGGTGACCGAATTGCTGACGCGCTTGGGAATGACCGTGATGGAGCAGGGCGACAGCTGGCAGGTGACACCGCCCAGCTTTCGTTTTGATCTGGCAATCGAGGCGGATCTGATCGAAGAGGTCGGCCGGGTCTACGGCTACGATGAACTACCCACCGAGGCGCCCCGGATGGCATTGACCGTGCAATTGCCGCGCGAGACGCAGGTCGGGCTCGAGCGTGTGCGTACCTTGCTGGTGGATCGCGGCTATCAGGAGGCCATTACCTACAGTTTTGTCGATGAGGCGCTTCAGCGTCTGGTTACACCGGACGAGGTAGGCATCGCCCTGGCCAACCCTATTTCGGCCGATATGGCGGTGATGCGGACCAGCCTCTGGAGCGGCCTGCTACAGGCGTTGAAATATAATCAGAATCGTCAGCAAGAGCGCGTGCGACTGTTTGAGCACGGCGTCAAGTTCAGTCGGCGGAACGGCGATATCGCTGAAAAAGGAGTTGTGGCCGGTGTGGTGGCCGGAAAGCTGCTGCCTGAACAGTGGTCGGCCAAGGCGGTCCCGGCTGATTTTTTTGATGTCAAGGTCGATATGGAGGGACTGTTAGGATTGACGGGCCGCACCGCTGACTATATTTTTGAAGCGGAGGGACATCCCGCCCTGCACCCCGGACAATCAGCGGCTATAAAGAGAACCAACGGTGTGCCGATAGGGTGGATAGGTAAACTGCATCCGAAGTTGGAAAAAGAGTTGGATTTCAATGGCTCAGTTTATCTATTTGAAGTGTCTGAAGAGGTTTTTTCCGATGCCCGCAAGCCGGAATTCGTGGAGCTGTCCAGGTTCCCGTCGGTCAGGCGAGACCTGGCCATCGTGGTGTAGCAGACTGTCTCGGCCCGGCAGGTCAGCGATTGTGTTGCCGGAGTATCAGGAGAATATCTGGCAAAGCTACAGTTGTTTGATGTATATTGTGGCGAAGGTATTGAATCAGGGAGAAAAAGTCTGGCTCTAGGCTTGACCTTCCAGGATCGTTCCCGCACTCTAAAAGACGAAGATGTAGAGGCTCTGGTATCGAAGATACTGGAGAAACTTAACCAAGAACTACACGCAACGCTGAGAGAATAAGCCATGGCGTTAACCAAAGCAGACATGGCCGAGAGGCTGTTTGAGGAGCTTGGCCTGAACAAGCGCGAGGCCAAGGAGCTGGTGGAGATGTTTTTCGAGGAAGTGAGGGGGGCGCTGGAAAATGGCCGTCAGGTCAAATTATCAGGCTTCGGCAACTTCAATCTGCGCGACAAAAAAGAGCGGCCCGGCCGTAACCCCAAGACCGGCGAAGAGATTCCCATTACCGCGCGCCGTGTCGTGACCTTCAATCCCGGACAGAAACTGAAAGCGAGAGTAGAGGCCTATGCTGGAAGCCGCGAACAACCATGAGTTGCCCGCCATCCCGGCCAAGCGTTATTTCACCATCGGTGAGGTGAGCGAGCTGTGCGGCGTCAAGCCTCATGTATTGCGTTACTGGGAGCAGGAATTTCCCCAGCTTAAACCGCTGAAGCGACGTGGTAATCGGCGCTATTACCAGCGCCATGACGTGATCATGATTCGTCAGATCCGCAGCCTGCTCTATGAACAGGGGTTTACCATCGGCGGTGCGCGGCAGAAGCTGTCCGGCAACGACGCCAAGACCGACGTCACTCACAGTCTTGAGCTGATCCAGCAGATGCGCCGTGAATTGGAAGACGTGCTGTCGGAACTGAAAGGCTAACACTATTGACCCGGCAACCTTAATATGCCGGGTCAATAAGCCAATCAATGCTGGCACCAGGGCGACGAGTTCGGTAGAATACGCCTCGCTGAGTCAGCATCCCCGAGTTTTTATCATCTTAAAGAAATTAACGGGCAGTAGCGCAGTCTGGTAGCGCACCACAATGGGGTTGTGGGGGTCGGAGGTTCGAATCCTCTCTGCCCGACCAATTTCTCTTTCTGTATCCTATTTTTGTAATGCCTCCGGCAGTGTTAATGATAATGCCGGAATATAGGTAATCATCAACACCGCCAGCAACAGCAAAATAAAGAACGGCAGCGTTGCTTGATATAGCTGCAACACCGGTTTGTTAAAGCGATGACTGGCGATGAACAGGTTCATGCCCACCGGCGGTGTGAAATAGCCGATTTGCATATTGGCCAGAAAGATAACGCCCAGATGCAGCGGGTGAATGCCGTACTGCAGCGCAATGGGCATGATGATGGGCACCATGATGACAATGGCGGAGAAGATATCGAGCATGGTGCCCAACAGTAACAGAAAGATGTTCAACAGCAGCAGGAAGGTGAGCGGGTCATCCACATGGGCCTGGATGCTGTCGAAGATCCGTGTCGGCACCTCGGCGTCGATCATATAGTTGGTGGAGGCCATGGACACGCCCAAAATCACCAGGATGGCGCCGATCAGCACCATGGATTCGTGCATGATGGCGGGCAGCTGTCTGAGTTTGATGTCGCGGTTGATGAGCACCTCGACGATAAACACGTAGACCACCGTAACGGTCGCCGCCTCCGAGACGGCGAAGTAGCCGCTATAGATGCCGCCGAGCACGATGAAGGGTAACGGAATCTCCCATTTGGATTCCTTGAGCGCCGCCAGCAGGGCCTGATTCGAATAAGGAATGACGGGGAGGTGGCAGCCCTGCCAGATACTCCAGCCTGACAGAATCACAATCATCAGAATCCCCGGCAATATGCCGGCCAGAAACAGTTCATCGATGCTGAAGCCCGCGCCGATCCCGAGCTGTTGTGAGATTACACCGTACAGGATCAAGGGCAGGGAAGGAGCGAACAACACGCCCAGGCTGCCGGCGCTGGTGATCAGGCCGAGATTGAAGTTCTAACGGTAGCCGGCCTGCATCAGGGCGGGAAACAGCAGGGCGCCCAGGGCGACGATGGCCACGCCCGAGGCGCCGGTGAAGGCGGTGAACAGGGCACAGACGCACAGAGAGACAATGGCCAGTCCGCCCGGCATCCAGCCGAGCAGGGCCTCGGTGAGACGCACCAGGCGTTGCGGTGCACTGCTTTCGCTGAGCAGGTAGCCGGTGAAGGTAAACAGGGGGATGGCCAGCAGGATGGGGATTTCCGCCAGGCGGTAAAACTCGATAGCGACCACCGAGAGATCAATATCGGCTGTGTAAAAGCCGTACAGTGCCGAGGCGGCGATAATGATGTACAGCGGTGTGCCGATCAATGCCAGCACAATCAGGAGCAGGGTGATTGAGATCTCCATGCCAAATCAGCTCAGAGGCTTGGTAACGGCGGGCGGCCCACGTTTTACGCTCCCGCCGATATTGACAACAAAGCGCAGCGCCATCAGGCCAAAACCGAGCGGAATAATGCTTTCGCATAGCCAGGCCGGAATGTTGGCAAAAGCGATAATGCCGTCTTCGTATTCCATCACGACAAACATAGCGGCGTAATAACTGATGACGGCGCAGATTGAGGCGCTGAATAGATTGCTGATGATGGCGGTAATCATTTGGCCGCTGCGCGGCAGTAGGCGTGAGATGACGTCGATGGTGATATGGCGATTCTGCCGCGTCGCGGCGATGGCGCCGAGCAGGCCGAGCCATAACACCAGCACCCGCAGCAACGGATCGGTCCATTCGATGCCGGTATCAAACACATTGCGCAGAATGATTTGGCTGAGTGCCAGCAGGATCATGGCACCCAGGGTGATAATCAGCAACCCGTCTTCGAGCCGATGAATCAGGTGGATGAGCTTTTTGTGCATTGGAACGGACTAGGGTCCGCGGCTGCGGAAGTCGTTCAGGTGGCCGTTGATCCGCTGGGTGATTGCTTCGCTGACCACGCCTTCGCGGATCAACTCGTCGGTGGCCTGTTTTACGGCACCGGTCCATTCCGATTCGGAGGCGCTGTCGATGGAAACGAACTTGATGCCCTGCTGTTTGAGGGCCTGGAAGGCCTGCTCGTTGTCTTCGCGGTTGATCTTATCCAGCTTGGCGAATACTTCGGACATCACCTCCCTGACGATGCGCTGATCGTCTGCGCTCAATTTTCCGAAATCCTTGCGATCCACGATCATGGTGCCGTAGAGGTACATCAGCGGGGTTTGGTTCAAGTAGTCCACCTTGGTATGCCATTGCAAGGCGATCGCGCCGATTGGGGAGGAGGCCACGGTATCGATCAGGCCGGTCTGCAAGCCGGTGAGCACATCGGTGAGCGGCAGGGAGACAGGGCTGATGCCGATGGCCTCGAATGCGGCGCGACTGATGGGGTCGCCCTCGGGCGACCACACCTTCAGTTGTTTCAGTTTGTCGATGCTGTCGAGGGGGGATTCGGACATCAAGTAGGCAAAGCCGCCTTCGCTCAGGCCAAAGCTGACATAGCCGTTTTTGTACAGCTGATCGATGATGAACGGGTCCATGTGACCACGCACATAATCCACCTCCTCGTAGGAGCGAAACAGCAGCGGCAGGCTGTAGACCTGAGAATCGGGGTATATATTTTGCAGGCCGCCGCCGGTGATGGCGCCGCCATGGAGCTGGCCGATGCGGATCTTGCGCAGCACGCTCTTATCGTTGCCCATGACGCCACCGGGATAAAAGCGGAACTTGACCCGCCCGTCGCTGCGCTGCTTGATCGCCTCGGCGCCCCGTTTCAGTTCCTCCATCCAGCGCGTGCCGTCGGGAATCACGGTGGCGATCTTGAATGTCTTGCCTTGTGCCGCCGTGGCGAAGAGTGCAAACAGACAAGCCCCCCATACCAAATGTTTCAACATAATCCCTTATTCCTCAAAATATTCTTTGGATGTGTCCAGCAACTCCCGGGCCTGTTGTTTGGCCAAGGCGTTGCTCAGGTTGAGTTTGGCAACTGCGGGTTGCGCTACGACGACTTCCTCGAGCAGCCGGTCATGCAACTGCTGATCGAACACCAGCCGGGCATAGTGGCGCGCGTATTCGACCTTGGCGATCAGGTCCCTGCCCTGCGAAATCTCGATCGCCTTCTCGAAATGCGCACGACCGCGTTCCGGCTGTCCCCCTAGGGCGGGCGGCAACTGGCTGTTGATCACCTCCAGATAGAGATGGGCGCGGCCCCATTCATAATTTTCGTCAAGCTCCGTCACCCTTATCATAACGGCTTCGACCTTGGGGACTTGCGCCAGTCCGTTCCAGTCATTACGGTGTGTCTGTATCCAACCGGCCCAGGCCGTTCCATAACTGTAGAGTAGGCCGATGTCGTCTTTATGTACTTGGTTCAGGGCCTCCCGGAACGCCTCCAGACCGGTGCTTTCCGCGCGACAAATCGCGTCCACAACCTCGCAAACGGCAATCCTTGCCTGCCGCAAGGCTTTGTCGGTGAGTTGCCTTGCGCGTGCGGTATCGCTGACGAACCGCGTGGCGTAGGCGCCGTTGAGATCGGCGCTGGCGCTCAGGATGGCGGGATTATGCGGGTCGCCCAGCACCAGGCTGTCCATCATCACCAGAAAGGTCGGCATGCTCGCCGCCGCGATTTCAGGATCGCTTTGGGTGAGAATGGCATTGCCCAGATTATCGGCAAACCGTTCGGAGACCATGGAGCTGCACGCGCTCAAGCTGAACAGCAGAAAGGGCGGAAGGAGTTTTCGGAGCATGCCTTAAGTGGGACTTGATGTGATTGTTATCGTCGGATGAGCTGTTTGTATAACAAAGAATTGTTTTTATATCAACGCGGCCATCCTGGAGCGTGGCGGCGTTGTTATACATGGGGGATTTCCGCGGTGGGTTTTCCGACTTGGGAATCGGCGCCATTCTATGTCACTATGGCGGGCGTAAATTCAATAAGGACTATGCACGATGAAAAAACAGTTAGCACTCATCACCCTGGCAGGCCTGTGGGCCGGCCAGGCGATGGCGGTGGACCTGGACAACGACAAAAAGCGTTTCAGTTACATCGTCGGGCTTCAGATTGGCCAGCAATTGAAGAATGACAACATCGAACTGAACGAAGAGGCCTTTCTCGCCGCGATCAAGGATGTGGCCGACGGTAAGCAACCCCGGCTCGGCCAGTCCGAGATCCGGGGCACCTTGCAGCGGGTACAGCAGCAACGTGTCGCGGATGCACAACAGGCGGCAGAACGGAATCGTCGCGAGGGCGAGAAATTTCTTGCCGAAAACAGCAAAAAGGCGGGAGTGAAGGAGCTGCCCAGTGGTCTTCAATATAAAGTCGTCAAGGCGGGGACGGGCGACAAGCCCAAGGCCACCGATACGGTGGTGGTTCACTACCGCGGCACCCTGATCGATGGCACCGAGTTCGATAGTTCATTCAGTCGGGGGCAGCCGGCGACCTTTCCGGTGAATGGCGTAATCGAGGGCTGGCAAGAGGCCCTGCAGTTGATGAAAGAGGGCGGGGAATGGCAAATCTATATTCCCGCCGATCTGGCTTACGGCAGCCGCGGGGCAGGGGCGCAGATCGGCCCTGATGCAACCCTGATTTTTGATGTGGAATTGCTCGATATCAAAGATCAGTAATCGACGGTGAACCAGTCGTTCTGGGCGCTTTTCAGTTGGCTCTCCTCCCGGGCGCAGCGGTAGAACACCTTGACCGCATAGCTGTGGGGAGATTCCTGCCACAGATAGGCGTCCAGAATGGTCTGCAGCAAGGCCCTCGAATAGATCAGTTGTGAGGAAGAAACCCTGCGATGGTTAAGGATAGCCAAGTCCAGGGCATGTTCGGCAGGCACACCGAGGCGTGAATTGATGACGGAGTCGAGTCCGATCATGGCCTGGGAATAGCAGAAATACTCGTCGTTGTTGGTCGGCAGGGCCTCAAATGCCGTCGCGTTTATCGGCGCGACCAGAAAAGACAGCAAGATCAGTTTATTAACAAAGGTATGCATGATGCCACCCCCGCTAGTTGCCCGGCAGGCATTTTGTCCGCGCGGTATAAAGTTAGATACCTGTTATATCGGTCGGTTCGTCTGAATTGATTAAATTGTCCTGATTGCTGTCCAATAATGGCCGCCGGCGCGGCTTTTAGTGTTAACAAGGCCCTAGGGCCTGTTGAGGTTTCATTTTCACCACTGTTGCGCCTGAAACAGCGCCAATCAAGACGCGAGGAGAGAGGTTTGGTTATTCCAAATGAGCGAGAGCCTGCCCCGCGAGCGGAGCGAGTGCTTTGGGTACGAGCAACGCAGAGTGGCGCTTTTTCAGGC
>JASBUE010000118.1 GCA_030148045.1 Candidatus Tenderia sp. | reverse complement strand
GTGTGGGCGTTGTGGGTGGCGAACTGGGGATAGAAGGCGCTGCCGCAGTTGAGGATGCGCTGGGCACAGGCCAGGTAGGCGGTGTCGGTGGCGCACTTGCGGGTGAAGACAGGGTAGTCGGGCAGCCCCTGTTCCTGGGCGCGTTTGATCTCCGTGTCCCAGTAGGCGCCTTTGACCAAACGGATAGGGATGCGGTGGCCGCTGCGCTGGCTAAGTTCATTCAGATAATCGATGACGAACACGGCCCGTTTCTGATAGGCCTGCACCGCCAGACCGAAGCCGTGCCACTCGGCCAGAGACTTATCAAGCAACACCCGCTCGAAAATATCCAGCGACAGGTTGAGCCGGTCCGCCTCTTCGGCGTCCACGGTCATGTTGATATTGGCCTGCTTGGCCGCTTGGGCCAGTTGCAGCAGGCGCGGCGGCAACTCGGTCAACACCCGTTCGCTCTGGGCGTATTCGTAGCGCGGATGCAAGGCCGACAGCTTGACCGAGATGCCGGGATTGGCGAACAGCGCATCCTGATCCTGGCTGGCATGGCGACCCAGCGTGTGGATGGCGTTTAGGTAGGAATCGAAATGCTTCCCGGCGTCGGCCGCGGTCAGAGCCGCTTCGCCCAGCATATCGAACGAATAGCGGAATAGCCGGTTGTCGCTTTCGTGGCTGCGGCGGATGGCCGCGTCGATGCTGGTCCCCATAACGAACTGCTGGCCGATGATCTTCATCGCCCGCTTGATGGCCAGGCGGATCACCGGCTCGCCGCTGCGACTCACCAGGCGCGAGAAAAAGGAGGCTCTGTTGTGCACCATCTCCGGCGCCAGCTGGACGAGGTGGCCGGTCAGCAACAGACCCCAGGTAGAGGCGTTGACGAAGAACGATGAACTTTTGCCCAGGTGGGTGTCCCACTCGGCCTGGGAGAGCTTGTCGCGGATCAGGCGATCGGCGGTTTCCGCGTCGGGGATGCGCAGCAGGGCCTCGGCCAGGCACATCAGCATCACCCCCTCCTGCGAACTCAGGTCGTACTCCTGTAGCAGGGCGTTAATGCCACCTTTGCTGGTCTTGATCCGGCGCAGCGCCACCACCAGTTCCCGGGCGACGTCTTCGATGCGGGCCTGTTGGTCCTGGTCTAGGTGCAGAGCGGCCAGCAGGGTATTGAGGTGGGCATCCTCGTCCACCAAATAGGCCTGGTTGATGGCTACGCGGCTAGGCGAAAGGGCAGAGGGGGGTGTGTTGTAAATCATGGCCCGACATCCTTCCTGGCTAATGGCTATAAATTGGGACTGGCGCTCACACAGTATGGTTCCACATTATCAATATCGGCGCCGTCGGGAAATTTTGCAGCGATTCCAACCAATTAGCGCAGAAAAACGGGGCGATTCAATTGCGCCGGCAAGCGAGATGGGGTACTATTGCGCGCCTTGAAGGAGAAGTGTCCGAGTGGTTGAAGGAGCACGCCTGGAAAGTGTGTATACGTTAATAGCGTATCGAGGGTTCGAATACCTCCTTCTCCGCCAGACATAAACAAACCGCCCGCGTGGCGGTTTTTTTGTCTAATGAAAATGGATTCGAACCCTTGGTACATAAATTAGCCGGTTCGACGACCGTAGCGAAGCGAAGGGAGAACGTCAGCGCGATAGCGATGACGGCTCCGAAGGAGTGAGGCCGATAGGCCGAATAATCCCTCCTTCTCCGCCAGACATAAACAAACCGCCCGCGTGGCGGTTTTTTTTGTCTAATGAAAATGGATTCGAACCCTTGGTACATAAATTAGCCGGTTCGACGACCGTAGCGAAGCTAAGGGAGAATGTCAGCGCGATAGCGATGACGGCTCCGAAGGAGTGAGGCCGATAGGCCGAATAATCCCTCCTTCTCCGCCAATTCACGAAAAAAAACCGGTTTCAGAGAACCGGTTTTTTTGTGCCTGAAACCCGCTATTCCGGGGCATTCCAGCCGGACCGGGCCATTTTTCATCCCGACATTCCCCCCTCTGGCTCTCTCCCGGGCCGATATTCTCTGTGACTGGAGTGCACCCATCAAGTGCTGTTGCTGCGCTTGCAGAGCTACTGTAAATCAATAGGTTGTAGAGGTGCCGGATTTTGTTCGATCTCGAAGAGCGGCTCCGAATAACGGCGCGAACATCCATGGCGCTCACTGTCGGGTATTGGTGCCGGGGCGACCAAAGCTTCTGAATGATCAGGTCAATCTTCAATTTCGCGATGTTATGCACTGTGAAGTCCCTGCAATCTGGCTGTTTTCACGCTTCCAAGGCGTGTAACCGAATGATGCTATAGGCCATGGCCATAAAGCGAAACAGCCAGGACGGACAATGAGTTCGATGAACTCAATGCGGCGCACCAGGCCGTGGTTACCGCGCGCCTGCAAGTGGAGGCCCTGGTTCCGGCAAAGGGAGAAGCATCCGAAGCGGGAGTCACTGCTTAATGAACGCAGTGGCCTCAATGAGCTCCTGGCCGGGATCGACAGTTATGGTGGGCGTCGCCGTTCTACCGCCAGGCTTGGGTATTTACTTCATCCGAAAATTTCAACATTCCGCATTGATACATTCTATGAGCATCACGCCGTGACGGCTTGCATAATGTGGTCAATATTTGACTGTAACACTCAGGTACTGTTTGTGGCTTTTTTCAGCAGTGCTGACGAGTGTTCAATCTTTCCACCGTCTACCACATTAATGCGAGGAGCGAACTATGCAACCAGCTTTGTCTTCAGCGCACGCCGCAGAACTGCCGTGTTTGGCCGTGATTCAACGCCTGATCCATGAGAACTTGTGGGGCGATTGGGTGATACGCATTGAACACCGGGCGCCGGATAGACCCTCCGGTTACGCGTGGCAGGCATGGGGCGAAGCGTTTTTTGCAGTTGAAGATCCTGAGCCGATTCTCGATGCCGTTATGGCGTGCCACTCCGCCCATGGCAATCACGAAATACGTCTGTGCGCCGACAAACTCCAGCCGGCGTCGCGGTTGATCTATCGCATCTCAACGGCCGGGCAGGATCTCCCCTTGGTTGATCAACCACAGCCGAATGCGGCGCCACAGCCGGATGTCGTGTTGCAACAGAACGCATCCACCGCCGCGCGCACCAATTTCTCGGGATACAGACGCTGGGGCGGCGTCGCCTTGACCGGGGGGCTGCTGGTATCCGCGTTGCTGTTCGGATTCACCCCGCTGTGATGGCCCTGCAAAAAAAGGGGGACGGTAGCCTTTGAGCCGGACGGCTGGGTAGACCTGGCCTCGGGCGCGGCCATCTATCGGCTTGCCGGTGCGGTGCCGGTACTGCATACCGCCCTGTCCGGCGGTAGCGGGGAAGGAGGGGGATTGATCACCGCGGTGCGGCTTGTCGGCTCCTCCAGGGGCTTGGTGGCGAACGAGCGCTTGGCACCTACTTCCGCATCCTCGCCGATGGCGGCACTGAGACCCTGTTCCAGGCCGGTTTCGGCAGTGACTCCGCCCTGGCTTGTCGGCGGATACTTACTTATTTTTGATCTTATTTGATCGGTCTGTTCGCAGTGCTCACCGCCTTGCCGCGGTAGATAATGAGATAGTCGGATGTGATCACCCCTTGCTGCCGTGTATCGGTGATGATGTTTTTCAGGCGCCGGTCGGCGTCGATGATATCGCTGCGCGATGCTATGCCCCAGCCGGAGATGGAGATGACCTGGTCGCCGGCGATGACCTCCCTGACCACGTCGATCACGCCATTGGCGCCGGTTGCGGCGGCCTGGCGTTTGAGCTCCCTGATGAGTTCGGCCTCGGTAAGCGCGATGTCGCTGTAGCTGCTCACCGTTGCGCTGGCGACCACCAGCGCGACCGGCTCATAGCTCTGTTCGGGTGGTTGCAGATAGATGGTGACATCATCGGGTGAAATGGCGCTCACTCTCGCCCCTTGTGGTGCCAACAGTACGCTTGATCCGTCGATATAGCTGGTGGTGCTGCAGCCGTAACTCAAGAGCAGAATAAAAATCCATGTCAGCTGTTTCATAGAGTTGTCCCTTTGTTTTGCTGATGCGGAGGGGGGTCCGACATGCGTTTGAGACCACGCATTAATCACCCCGTTCGAAAGTATAAAGCAGGTCCGCCCCTTGTTCCTCGCCGGACTCGGCGGTGAGCTGCCAGCGGTCGGTGATCTCGTAACGCAACTTGAGGGTGTTGACGGCCTGGATCAGGCCGACGCCGTAGCTGATGTAGAGTTTGGGCGAGAGGTAGCGTCCCATCAGCAGGGAGGCTTCTTTGCCGGTCTGTGAGGCTTCCACCCTTACTTCATCCAGTCCGAAACGGTCGCCGATCTTGCGCGCCAGGAAGTCCTCGCCCTTGAGCCCCAGGGCCAGGGCGGAACCGGCGACAACGGAGCCGTCCGACGCGGCGCCTTTCTCCAGCGGCCGGCCCAACAGCAGGTAGGCGAGGGTGTCGGTCTGGCCCATGGCCGGGGTGCTGAAGAGGTCGAATTTGGGGTTGCGCAGGGTGCCGGTGACGCTGACACCCGCGGTCACGTCCTGGACCCGACGCACCGCGCGCAGGTCCAGGCCGGGATTGTTGAGCGGGCTGCTGGCGAACAGCAGGCGGCCACGCTCGATCTGCAGCCGTTGCCCGTAGGCGCTGTAACGACCCTCGACCACGCTGAGTTCGCCCACGCCGATGGGCGGCCGGCCGGGTTCGTTTTTGAGCAATACATTGCCCGTGATGCGTCCCTCGAAACCGAAGCCGTTGAGGAAGACCCGTTCGCTCAGTATCAGCCGAATATTGCTGTAGATCTGCCAGCGCTCGGCGTCGGGCGGTGGCGCGCCTTCGATGCGGACGTCGTCGGAGGGCAGCTTGGCGCTGCTGATGTCCTTGGGCTGCAGCCTGGCATGGGGAATCCTGACCGTGCCGTTGGCATCGATGCGGTGGTGCTTGATGGTGATGCGTAGGTCCGGGGTGACGTCGATTCTGGCCTCGGGAATGTTGGAGACCTCGAGATCGTTACCGCTGATGTCGATCTGCGTCGGCCAGCCCGCCGCCGGTTGCAGCTGCGTCTCGCCCTTGGCCTGGAGATGGCCGCCGCCGGAATCGGCGTCGAGCCGGTAACCGACCTCGCGGTCATCGCCCTCGGCGTTGAGTTTCAGGTTTCTGATCTTCAGTCCCAGGCGCGGGATGTCCAGCGCGCCGTCCTGCAATGACAGCCGCCCGCTCACTTTGGGTGCTTTCAGGGTGCCCGTGGCATTCGCCGCCAGTGTCAGCCGGCCCTTGATGTTGCGTGCCTCGTAGATCATCCCCTGCAGCAGATCGAGTTGCGCCAGGTCCAGGCTGGCCGATGCCTGTAGCGTTTGTGTCTCGAGGTCGAATGCAAACGGTTTAAATTGCGGTAATTGGGCGTTGAAGCTTAGTGAATCCTGTTCGCTGACCTTTAATTGTGCGTTTGCCTTCAGGGCCTCTTGGTCCAGGGTGATATTGATCGATCCCTGTTGGTAATCCCAGCTGTCGGTTTCATTGTCGGGCATACGCACATCGACACTGCCGGGGTGTAGTCGGACGTGTCCCTGTCCGGTTAACCGCCGCTGCGGATCGAGCGCGGCCTGTAGCGAAATGTCGGCCGTGCCGTTCAGTTCCATCCGCTCACGCAGCAGGGGTGACAGCAGGCGCAGTGGAAAATCTTCGCTTTCCACTTTTGCGTTCCATGAATGTTGTGTGTAATCGGCGCCGATACAGACATGCGCGTCCCGGCCGTCGAGACAGAAACGTTCCAGGGAAACTCCTTCGGTGGAGAGCCGGACCTCCGCCGCCCGCTGTTGCCGCCAGTCACCGAAGCCGCGGCTGTCGATGCGGGTACGGTTCAGTTCGCCTGCCCAGGTCCGGCCGTTGAAGCTGCCGTCGGCCTGGAGTTGCAGGGAGACGGCCGGGTGTTTAATCTCCAGGGCGAGCTGTTGGCGCTGGGCTTCACTATTCAGTTTGATCTGTACGGCATCCAAGGACTGGCCGGCCAGTTCCAGTTGCTCGGCCCGGGCGTCCATCACCAGCTGCTGCCATTGGAGCAGATCGGCCTGGCCCTGCAGTTCGATGTTGCCGATGGCATAGTTTTGCCAGGCGAGCTTTTGACCTTCAAGTTGCAGTTGCAACAGCGGCGCGGCGCGCTCGCCGCTCAGCGAGCCGGAGGCCTTCAGGCTGCCCTCCAAATCGGGATAGAGCTGTGACAGCTGTTGGGAGCGCAGCTGCCACGCCAGTTGCAGCTGTGCGCCAATGTCTCCATCAGCCGTGGCGACGGAGTCGGCCGAACGAAATTCAAGCTTGTGCAGCGACAAGGTCTCATTCCGCCAGTCCAGGCCACCCTTGAGTTGAACCGGGAGCTGGCGCAGGGTGCCGTCGAGCTTGTCGATCTCCAGGCTGGCCGAAAGCGCGCCGCGCGCATCGCCGCGGCTGGTGAGCCTGAAATCGACCTTGCCCGGCCAGTCGGGCCAGCGTTGCCCGGGATTGAGGCCCTGGGCGCTGAGAGTGGTCTGCCAGCCGAAGGCCTGCGCCCAGTCCAGCTTGACCGGCCCGCTCACCTCACCGCCCAGGGTCAGCAGCCGCGCCAGGCTGATATGGAGTCCTTCAAGCGTGCCCGCGCCGATGGCGCGCAAATGGCTGTCGTTCCAATACGGGCCGCCCAGGTCAGCGGCCAGGCTGAAACGGTAATCCTCCGGCTTGCCCTTGAAATAGGCGCTGCCGTGGGCACTGCTCACCTGTGCCTGGCCTTGCAGCGGCCAGTCGATGCCGTGCCAGCTGAGGGCGAATTCGGCCAGCTTGTTGTCCGGCTGCCACTGACCATGCAGGCTGGCGCGGCGGCCGCGATCGGGCGAGTGCAGGTGAACTTCTTCGACACATACCAGCGCCGGGCTCGCCGTCAGCCGGAATTCGCCATCGAGGTCGCGAAGCAGGTCGGAACTGCTGCTGAAGGTGCCTGTTAATGTCTGTTG
Organism: Candidatus Tenderia sp.; assembly: GCA_030148045.1. Lineage (GTDB taxonomy): Bacteria > Pseudomonadota > Gammaproteobacteria > Tenderiales > Tenderiaceae > Tenderia. The sequence continues at coordinate 18,075 of JASBUE010000118.1, read as the reverse complement.
GTCCGGGTCGCCCTGGATACGGGCGTCCAGGGCCAGCGTCGCCTGCGGCAGATCGGGCTTCAGGGTCTGCAGGGCAAACGTCTCCGCCTTGATGCGCCCCTCCCAGCGGGGTTGTGCCAGCAGGCCGCTCAGGGTCAGTTCGGCATTGACCGGAATGGGATGATTCAAGCTGTGGGTCAAAGTGGTTTGCGCCAGGTCGCCCCGCAGCGTGCCTGCCCCCCGGGCGGCACCCAGCGGCGTTTCATCCATTTGCCAGGCGAAGGTCAGACTGTGCGCATAGCCGCCGCTTAGTCCCGCCTTGCCGGTCACGTCGAGCCGGGCATTGTAGGCGGACAGATCGAGCCGGGTGATCTTCAGCGCGTCCCAATGCAAAGACGCCGCCAGGCCGAGGCGATCTATCTCGATGGTCGCCTGTTCGGGGCGCCGTATCTGGATCTGATTCAATTCAAGCTTGCCAAGGGCGACACTGACGGGGAGCGCGATATCGGGCAGGGTGGTTGTGGCGTTGCCGCCCTCTTCCCGCGCCGGCGGCAGTTCGACAAGCAGCTGCTGCGCCGAGACCTCACTGAAACGCAGCTGCCCCACCAACAGGGCGCTGGGGCTCCAATCCAGCCGCAGCCGGCCCATCTCCACTTCCAGGCCGTTGTCCTGGCGATAGCTGAATAGATCGACGGTCAGCGGCCCGCTCAGGCGTCCGCCCAGATTTTCCAGCCGCAGTTCGCCCGGCAGATAGGGGCGCACCTGCGCCACTGCCCAGTGCAGGCCCGCTTCGGTGTTGATGAGCCAGGCGGCGAACAACATCAGGCCGAACAGCAGCGTCAGCAGCAGGGCGCGGATGAGGTTGAGCGTGCGCTTCACAGGTCAGGTCCGATGTTGATGTGAATGCGCCAGGGCTCGCCCGGCAGGCTCAGGGCGGAGGCCAGATCGAAGCGCACCGGGCCGATGGGGGTCTTCCAGCGCAGGCCGAATCCAGCGCTGTATTCCAGCGGATCATTGGTATTGTTGATGGCGTTGCCCTGATCGTAGAAAATGGCCACGGCCCAATTGGTGCTGATGCTGTGTTCCAGCTCGGCGCTGCCGATGAGTAGATGTTTGCCGCCAACCACACGCCCTTGATCGTTAACGGGGCCCAGGGATTGGTAGGCGAAGCCGCGCACGCTTTGCGAACCCCCGGTGAAGAAACGCACCGAGGCTGGGAGCTGGCTAAACTCCTGGGTCCAGGTGCCGCCGACCCTGCCGCGCAGGATAATGCGGTTGTCGCCGATGACCGAGCGGATCAGCTTGACGGCCAGGGTGGCCTGGGTGAAGTCGGTGTCGGAGACGAGCTTTTCACTGGCGCCACGGATGCCCAGCTGCAGGCGCAGGCCGTTGCTTACATCCGAAAGATTGTCGGCCCACACCCGGCTCCAGTTGGCGCCCGGGATCAGCAGGGTGGAGCGGCCGCTTTCCTCGGCGATGGTGAAGCTTTCATCCTGGTAGTTGAGGGAGAGCACGCGGCGCCAGGGACCCGGTGTCTGGATCAGGCTGACCCCCAGGTTGCGTACCAGGCTGTCGCTGGTATCGGTGACGGTGTCCACCACCGCGGCATTGAAGGCAACCTCTTCGGTGGTGGGGTCGCCGATGGGAATATGGTAATTGGCGCTGATACTTTGGCCGATGCCCGAGGCCTTGAGTTCGCTGTCGAAACGGTGGCCATGGCGATTGACACGCGGTACCGCCCAGCCGATCTTGCCGCGCGCCCGGGTGTCGGTGCCGTAGCCCAGGCCGAAAATGTATTTATGGCGCTTGCGCGGTGTCAGCCTGACGGCCACCGGCACGGCGTGGTCCGGGTTGGTGCCGGTATCCGGTTCGATTTCGATATCATGAAAGTAGTCGCTGTTTGAGAGCGCCTGCTGCAGCCCGATCAGTTCGTTCACGCTGTAGGGATCGCCTTCAGCGAAGGGGATGAAGCGGCGCAGGAAGCCTTCGTTGAGCACATCCTGGTTCAGGCTGATTTCACCGAAGTAGTAGCGCGGCCCGCTGTCGAAGAGCAGATCAATGGCGGCGCCGTATGTTTCCAGGTCGATGATGATGCGATGCCGGACAAAGCGGTGCTCGAAAAAGCCCAGCTCGGTGGCGGCCTGGACGATCTCCGACTTGGCCGCTTCGTAGCGCACCTGATTCAGTACATCGCCGCGTCGCAGAGGAAAGCCGGTAAACAGTCGCAGCAGTTCGGGAGTGTCACGCCCTTCGCCCTGTAATTCCACCTTGACGCTGTCCAGTCTCAGGGGTTCGCCGGGGCGGATGCGGTACTCGGCGCGCCAGCGTTCCCCGCCTACCTGTTCCGGCTGCTTTTCGATCTAGGGGCGGTAGTAGCCGTAGGGCCTGAGTGCAGTGCGGATCTCCTGATCCGCCTTCTGGTGCAGGCGCCTGATCCGGCCAGCGCTGAGCAGGGGATGGTCGCGTTGCTGCTGGATGCTCAGCAGCAGTTCCACATTGGCCAGCACCTCGCCTTCGATGCCTTCGATCTTGACATCGACGCTGGGCGCGGCGGGGAGTGGAGTGCTGCACCAGAACAGCAAGCCACCCACCAGGTAGCGGATATAGGTGGAAAAATTATGTTTGAGCTGTTCTGAAGAGGGCATTCTGGCAAACGAAGAAGCACCGGGTTGGGTAACGGGTTGGGGGATCCAACAGCGGCCGCGCCGCAGGGGGCGGAACTTTATTTAAGCAAAATCATAACATCGGCGCAGCGCCAGTGAGTCTATTTTGGGCATGGGCACCAAAAATGGGTAGAGACACAATCGTGGTTTTAATGGTTAGTTCGCACTTCCATCAAAACCGCTCACCCTCTCTTTTTCAAGTCAGGTATCAGCTCAAGTCTGAGCTATTACACCTCCAGACTGCGTTATCAAAACTTGCCGTAGCATGGCTGCAGCGGTGTTTTGATGCCTTGCTGTAGGCGAGTAGGCAACGGCTGAACACAATATATGTAGGCGCCGGATTAATATCCAAGATGGAACATCTCTTATCGATTAGCTCTCCTATAAGTTTATTAACTTGCCACTCTGGGTATTGCTTGGTTTTCCGGAATTAAGCATAACTAATTGTTTTATAAGTATTATAAAAAATTGGTATAGATTGTGCCTAGTTGGGCTGCTTTCATCTTTAATGATGGGGTCTAGGGTTTAGCATGAGTTCAGCTCAGAACGAGGAGCCAGGTAATGACCGAAACTTTCTATGAGGTAATGCGGCGACAGGGGATTACCCGCCGTAGTTTTTTGAAATACTGCAGTTTGACGGCCGCAGCCCTGGGGCTGGGTCCGTCGTTTGTGCCTACGATTGCCCATGCCATGGAGTCCAAGCCGCGCACCCCGGTGCTATGGCTGCACGGTCTGGAGTGCACCTGCTGCTCCGAGTCATTCATTCGTTCCGCCCATCCCCTGGCCAAGGATGTGGTGCTGTCCATGATATCGCTGGATTATGACGATACCTTGATGGCTGCCGCCGGTCACCAGGCCGAGGCAATTATTGAAGAGATTATCCGCGACTACGATGGCAACTATATTCTCGCCGTGGAGGGAAATCCACCGTTAAACCAGGACGGTATGTCCTGCATCATCGGTGGAAAACCGTTTATGGAGCAACTTAAATATGTCGCCAAGCATTCCAAGGCCATTATCTCCTGGGGTTCTTGCGCTTCTTGGGGTTGTGTGCAGGCCGCCCACCCTAACCCGACACAGGCTACCCCGGTACACAAGGTTATTCACGACAAACCTATCATCAAGGTGCCCGGATGCCCACCCATCGCAGAGGTCATGACTGGGGTGATTACTTATATGCTGACCTTTGACCGGATTCCTGAGCTGGATCGCCAGGGTCGCCCGAAAATGTTCTACAGTCAACGCATTCATGACAAGTGTTATCGCCGGCCGCATTTCGATGCGGGTCAGTTTGTGGAGAGTTTCGACGATGAAGGTGCGCGTAAGGGCTATTGTCTGTACAAGGTGGGTTGCAAGGGGCCAACTACCTATAACGCCTGTTCTACAACTCGTTGGAACGAGGGTACATCCTTCCCGATTCAGTCGGGACACGGCTGTATTGGCTGTTCTGAGGATGGTTTCTGGGATAAGGGATCATTCTACGATCGCCTGACCGATATTAACCAGTTTGGCATCGAGTCTAACGCCGATAAAGTGGGAGCAACGGCCGCCGGGGTGGTGGGAGCCGCAGTTGCCGCTCATGCGGCTGTCAGCGCCGTGAAGCGCGCCCAGCATAAAGGAGACGAGTAATGAGTGTTATCCAGACGTCAAATGGTTACACGATGGATGATTCTGGCCGCCGGGTGGTGGTCGATCCGGTAACACGTATCGAGGGTCACATGCGTTGTGAAGTCAATATTGACGAGAACAATGTTATCCGTAATGCGGTTTCCACCGGCACCATGTGGCGCGGCCTGGAAGTGATTCTGAAAGGTCGTGATCCCCGGGATGCGTGGGCTTTTGTCGAGCGTATCTGCGGCGTGTGTACGGGCTGTCATGCGCTGACCTCCGTGCGGGCAGTGGAAGATGCTCTGGATATCAAGATTCCCTATAACGCGCATTTGATCCGCGAAATCATGGCTAAGACGTTGCAGTGGCACGATCATGTGGTGCACTTCTATCACCTGCACGCCCTGGACTGGGTCAACCCGATCAATGCACTCAAGGCGGATCCCAAGATGACCTCCAAGCTTCAGCAGATGATCTCGCCACGACATCCCAAGTCTAGTCCGGGGTACTTCCGGGATGTGCAGACGCGGCTCAAGAAGTTCGTCGAATCAGGTCAGTTGGGAATTTTCAAGAATGGCTATTGGGATAACCCCGCTTACAAGCTCTCGCCGGAAGCAGACCTCATGGCTACGACTCACTACCTGGAGGCGCTGGATATCCAGAAGGAAATTGTCAAGATCCACGCCATCTTCGGTGGCAAGAATCCGCATCCCAATTATCTGGTGGGGGGGGTACCATGCGCGATTAATCTCGATGGTGATCAGGCCGCGGGGGCGCCGATCAATATGGAGCGATTGAATTTTGTGCTGGCGCGCATTCAGGAGGCGATCGAGTTTGGACGGAATGTTTACGTGCCTGACGTCATCGCTATTGCCAGCTTTTATAAGGATTGGTTTTTCGGAGGTGGCCTCGGGGCTCATTCGATTATGGATTATGGCGCTTATCCCAAAGTGCCTTACGATAAATCCACAGACCAGTTGCCTGGGGGGGTCATCCTCAATGGCAATTGGGGTGAAATACACCCGATAGATCCTCGTGACCCTGATCAGGTACAAGAGTTTGTGACCCATTCTTGGTACAGCTATCCTGATGATAGCAAGGGGTTGCATCCCTGGGATGGTATCACTGAGCCTGATTATAAGTTGGGTGCCAAAACCAAGGGTGGTCGGACCAATATCGAACAGGTGGACGAGAGTGCCAAATATTCCTGGATAAAGTCGCCACGTTGGCGTGGCCATGCCGTGGAAGTTGGACCCTTGTCCCGCTACATACTCGCCTATGCACAAGGTGTAGATTATGTGAAGGAGCAAGTGGATCGTAGTCTTTCCTCCTTTAATCAGTTGGCAGGGACGGATGTCGAGCTGAAGCCGTTTATGCAGTCTACGATAGGTCGAACGTTGGCAAGAGCGTTGGAGGCGGAATACTGCGCCGACATGATGCTTGAAGATTGGAATGATTTGATGGCCAACATCAAGGCTGGTGATACATCTACGGCGAATGTGGAAAAGTGGAATCCTTCGACATGGCCCAAAGAGGCCAAAGGTGTGGGTACCGCTGCCGCGCCACGTGGGGGGCTTGGCCACTGGATCAAGATCAAGGATGGCAAGATCGAGAACTATCAATGTGTCGTGCCGACCACCTGGAATGGTTCGCCGCGTGATCATAAGGGCAATATCGGTGCCTTCGAGGCTTCGCTGCTCAATACCCCCATGGAGCGTCCGGATGAGCCGGTGGAGATTCTACGCACACTTCACAGCTTCGACCCTTGTCTGGCTTGTTCTACTCATATCATGAGTGAGGATGGCCAAGAACTGACTCGGGTCAAGGTTCGCTGAGTAGGGGGTTTGTCTCCAATATTTGAGGAGGAGTATCGGTGAAAGAACAAGCAGGTTCTCAACAGTCGGTTTATGTCTATGAGGCGCCGGTGCGCCTCTGGCATTGGATCAATGCCGCATCCATCTTGGTACTGTCTGTCACTGGATATTTTATTGGCAGTCCTCTACCAAGCATGCCGGGAGAGGCAAGTGATCATTTTCTAATGGGCTATATCAGGTTTGCGCATTTTGCAGCAGCCTATATTTTCTCTATTGGCATGCTGGCGCGGATTTACTGGGCCTTTGTCGGTAACGAGCATGCCCGGCAATTATTCAAACTGCCTCTACTTGATCGCAGATTCTGGGGTGGGGTATTGCATGAAATACGTTGGTATATGTTCTTGGAAAAAACACCTAGGAAGCATCTTGGGCATAACCCGTTAGCGCAGCTTGCTATGTTTGGCATTTTTCTGCTGGGCAGCCTATTTATGATCTTCACCGGTTTTGCCTTGTATAGCGAGGGGCTAGGTATAGGAAGCTGGGCTGATGTGATGTTCGGCTGGATCATTCCACTCTTTGGTCAGAGTCAGGATGTACATACATGGCATCGTCTAGGCATGTGGTTTATCGTCCTGTTTGTGATTATTCATGTCTATCTGGCTATCCGGGAAGACATCATGTCCCGGCAGAGCATTGTTAGCACAATGATCAGTGGCTGGCGCATGTTCAAAGACAGGGATTAATGCGTGTATCCGTAACTCGATAAGAATATTCCTTGGCCATAAGACGAATCCGGTCAACTGCCGCGATTCATTTGATGAGAGAAATATCTTAGATAGTAAGGATTGATTCAATATGAAGTATACATCTGGAGTTTGGTTGAATCTTCCCAGTCTAGGCCTGTCAATTCGGGTGCTGTTTACTGGTTTTCTGATAGTCACAGGACTCGGCTTGGTGATGGCAGGTGGGCAAATTATGCTTACCCATGGTATGGCAGACGGGAAATATGGTTTGTCAGTTGATGATGTGGTTTACAGCTACTATGGTAATCGCAATAACAGCAAACTGGAAACCAAGCTAAATGGCTCCATGAAAGACAAGGCACCGGCCGAGGTTCGTATGGAGATGATTAAATGGGCACGTGCAGGTGCGCCAGAGGACCAATGGAATGCGCGCATCAAGGGCTTGTTTCAATCACATTGTGTAATGTGCCACAGCATCATCCCAGGTTTGCCTGACTTTACCAAGTTCGACGTTGTGCGTGATATTGCCGAGGTAGACAAGGGTGAAACCATAGACTCGCTCACCCGAGTATCCCACATCCATCTGTTCGGTATTGCCTTCATTTTCTTCTTCATTGGATTGATATTCAGTTTGAGTGTAGGCATTCCGAAGTGGTTAAAGGAGTTGGTGATTCTGACGCCTTTTGTGTTTCTTATCATTGATGTGGTTTCCTGGTGGCTGACCAAGTTCCATCCGGGATTTGCATGGCTAACCATCATCGGTGGGTTTGGCTATGTTGCTGCATCCACCTTTATGTGGGTAGTGTCAATGTATCAGATGTGGATATTGCCGAGATCCGGCAGAGAATATCAGGTCAATGCATGGCAGGATTGATGACAACAACTACCTGAGATGTGCTGAGTCTTTAAACCTCTGGCCGTCTCGGCAGGTTTTGGCCGAGGGACAACAGGTTGGCCAATACTTTTCTTTAGCTCAGTAGCAAGTCTGTATCGAGGCGGTGCCGCATACCGCCCTTCCCCATCTGCGCTCTACGACTTATGTTTTCTTGGGTCAAGAGTCGTATTGCATGCATGTGTCAGTCAAACACTTGTTTTTCACTTTAATAGATGGGCGTAAACCATCCAAATGGAACAAGGATCCGGAAAGAAAGTATCCATTTCCATGGATGGCATGCAGTGAAAGTTTCCAATATTTATTCATATAAACAATAGGTTATGGAGTTAAGTGCTTGTTGGCATCGCTCTTGCCCTTATACGGGTAGACAGAACGCTGGGTAGTACAGGTTACCCGATTGCTCGCGACTATAATCGGACAGTTTTAGAGGAGTGAGAACATGCAGTCCGCCATTTCCACCTTGATCCTTGGAATTGGAAACATCCTGTGGGCTGATGAAGGCTTCGGTGTGCGTGTCATCGAGACGCTGCATCGTCAATACGAGTTGCCTGAAAATGTTACCTTGATGGATGGCGGTACCCAGGGTATTTATCTGGTGCAGCATGTACAGGCGGCGGATATCTTGGTTGTTTTTGATGCGGTCGATTATGGTTTGCCGCCAGGCACCCTGAAGTTGGTCGAGGGAGATGAAGTCCCAAAATTTATGGGGGCCAAGAAGATGAGTCTACATCAGACGGGATTCCAGGAAGTGTTGGCTATGGCGGAGCTTCTGGGTAACTATCCTGATCATCTGCTGCTCATTGGCGTGCAGCCAGTGGAATTGAAAGATTATGGTGGCAGTCTGAGCCCGCAGGTAAAAGCCCAGATCGAACCGGCAATCGACCTAGCCCTGAACTATCTCAGGGGCTATGGTGTCGCCGCAAGGCACAGGATGCAAGCTTTGTCCGATGATGCTTCGCTTGTCCCGAGCGAATTGGGCATCATCCGCTATGAGCAAGGCCGGCCCTCAGAGGGGATGGCCTGCCGCCACGGTGATGAGCGGGTGTTGTTATCCGATGATTATGTTTCCTTCCCCAAGCCTAGCGCCTTAGCCGATGGGGCCATCGCTGTGGGCTGGGATCGCCGGGGTAAAGATTGATGTGTATCGGTATCCCTATGCAGGTGATGGAGGTAGAGCCTGGCCATGCCTGGTGTGAGGGCATGGGGCAGCGGCGACAGGTGGATACCAGCCTGATAGGCGAGCAACTCGTTGGCACCTGGGTGTTGGTGTTTCTGGATCATGCTCGTGAAGTACTAGACGACGAACAAGCCCGGCGCATCGGTAATGCCCTACGTGCGGTGGCCGCGGTCATGCAGGGGGAATCGATAGATTGCTTGTTCGACGATCTGATGGAGGGTGAGCCCCAATTACCCGACTTTCTGCGTAGTGGAAGTTCGGGTTAGCGCTTCAGCAGCAAGGGTATATGAGTGCTGAAAGGGTTTAATGTTTTATGTCTTTGTGCTCTGGGCTTGCTTATGTGCAAGTTTCCAGTATAAGGCCATACGGAGACCGTGCATATGTCATTGTCATTAATTCAAAGCATGATTGATAAATATGGGTACCCAGTATTGAACGAGGAAACCCTCGATGATTTTGTTCAGCGACATGAGCATGTGGTCCTTTTCTTTACCGAGAATCCAAGATTTTTTCCAGAGAGTAATGATGTCGCTGTGATTCTTCCTGAGCTGATGAAACTCTTCGATGGTCAGCTCAGCGCGGGGGTCATCGATCAGTCCTCGGAACGTATCTTGTATAAGCGTTTTGGGTTCAAGGGTTGGCCTTCCCTGGTTTTTCTGAGACGGGGTGAATATCTCGGTGTCATTACCGGTGTGCAGGACTGGGCTGACTATGTGCAGGAGTTCGAACGCCTCCTGGCCTCTGAACCAGTCCGTCCGCCCAGTATCGGAATTCCCGTTGTAGTAGATCGCAGCTAAGCAGAGTGAGTCAGGATGAAACCAATCAACATACCCGTTAAGACCCTGGGCCCGGGAAGTCAACCCACGGATGAAGATGGCGCTGAACTGAATTATATGCAGATGCCTTCTGCGATGTATACCTACACTCCGTCGGTTTTGCCGGAAATAGAAGAAACCGCCGAACTGTTGCAGGCAAGAGGGCTGCTGAAGCAGATACAGGAGGCCGTTGCTGTTTTTCAGGCGGATCATCCTGCCCGGGTGTTTGATCTGTCCCAGCTGGACGAGGCGAATCGCCAATTGCTTGATCAGGTGCTGGGTGAAGGCGAGGTTAGTATTGTTTTCACAGGTACAGTACAACAAGCCTGTATCCAAGAATCGGTATTCGCCGGGATTTGGCGGGTACAATACCTCGACAACTATGGGAAACTGCAAAAAGATCTCATTGAGATTGCCACGATTCCCGACTTGGCGCGGTTTGCCGCGTTGGCGGGCGAGGCTAATGAGCTCGTGATAACTGAGGAGGCGCTAGCCGATGGTGTGCTTAACGCCCCTTCTATTCTGGTGGAGCTGAAGGATAAGACTGACAACTATCAGCCGGGTGATGATACACACGTTATTAACCTGAGTTTGTTGCCTCAAACTCCGGAGGACCTGGCCTATCTGGAACAGCGGCTCGGCCGTGGCCCGGTTACCATATTGTCCCGCGGTTATGGTAACTGCCGGATCACCAGCACATCGATAAAGTATCTTTGGTGGGTGCAATACTACAACTCGACGGACACCTTGATCCTCAACAGCTTGGAAGTTGTTGATGTGCCAATGGTTGCCTGCGCTTCCCAGGAAGACATTGATGACAGCGCCGTACGCATGCAAGAAATACTGGAGACATTTCTATGAGTAGTGGTGTTAAAACTTTTGAAGGCTCATATCTCGGCGATGCTGGGAAGATAGACGATAACGCGCGCCTAGAGTGCAAGATCTGTTGGCATGTCTATGACCCCATGATAGGTGATGAATATTGGCAGATTGCACCGGGGACACCTTTTTCCCAACTACCCAAGCACTGGCGCTGCCCGGAATGCGATGGTGATAAGGACCAATTTATGGTGATTAATGCCTCGTGAATTATCAACCCCAATTGCCTAGTCGTCTGGAACGAGAATTTTCCTGCATTCATGCCGGGCGCTATGAGTTTCTGCCTGGGAATGAAACAGGGCTGGGGCGACATTTGGCGTGTTCGTCTTCTCCAGTGTTCGATCTTAAGGCCCAAGCAGAGGTAGTGATGAGGGCGGAAGCAGTGATGGAAGCCGTGTCTGATGAAGGCAATCTAGAACAGATTAGCCGTCACTCGGAGATTCGTCACCGCCGTGAGATAGCGTTGGGACTAGTAAAGTCGGCCCGGAAGATGTGGCGGGTATGCCGAGTCGGGCCCACAGGCCTGTCTCACGGCGTGGTTCTCTGCGCGGCGTATTCCTTGCCGGCAAGGACTCATCGTGAGCCGCTGCCGATGAATCGAATGGTCTGCTAAGACAGTTTGATAGGCGGTACCAGGAAACGGCTAAACTGAGGTCAAGACTCAATATGGGTGACATTGGTGGTAAGCTTACCATCCGCTTAAATCGGGCTGACAGCTTGGCAGAGATCGAATCAAGCCGACCGGTCAGTATGTCCGCTTTGCTGTTTCGGACTAAGACACCGGACGAGGTGGCGGAGATTGTTCCGCTGCTCTATAGCTTGTGTGGGGTGGCTCAACGCTGTGCGGCGCTACAGGCGCTGGAATTGGCGCAGGGGGTGCAGGCTACGGAGCAGACGCGCCGGGGGCGGGCCTTGCTGGTCGAACTGGAGACGCTGCGTGAGCACCTGACTCAGATTCTCACTGTCTGGCCTGGGCTGTCAGGAGAGGTCGATACGAAAGACCATGACTTGTGTTCACTTGGCAGAACTTGGAAAACGCTTGTTTACCTTCTGAATGCGGACGGTGGCCTGTTCAAGCCGGGTGGAGAAGTGGCTGCCCTGCCTACGGTAGATAAACTGTCGGAGGCGGTGAAAGATTTGACAGCATTGGCGCAAGCAGCCGTGTTCGGTTGTCAGCCACAGGAATGGCTGGAAATTGCCGATGAGAGCGCCCTAGGCGCATGGGCCGAAGTCACAGCGGCGCCGGCGGCCCGCCTGGTCGCACAAATCATGTCGAGGGGTTGGCAGGACAGCGGCCGGTCGGTTATTTCGAGTTTGCCCGGGTTGCCGGCTGGGGCATTGCTGCATCGCTTACAGCGGGGTGGTGACAGTTTTGTTGCCGCGCCAGACTGGAACGGTAAGCCGCATGACACCGGTGCGCTGGGTCGTCACTGCGATCATCCACTGGTGCTCAGTTTGCAGCAGCTTTATGGTAATGGTCTGTTGCCGCGAACGGCCGCCCGGCTGATCGAGGTGGCGCGCCTGCTTTGCAGTCTGGCGCAGGGCGGTTGTTATTGGCGCGCCGATAACGATGAGGATTTGCCTGACGGCGTTGGCCTGAGTCAGGTGGAGGCTGCGCGCGGTCGACTGGTGCATATGGCTGCCCTGGCAGATGGCCGTATTGAAGACTACCGGATTTTGGCTCCTACGGAGTGGAATTTCCATCCACAAGGCGCGCTGGCGCAAGGCTTGAAGGAGCTGAAGGGAGGCGATGATACAACTCTAGAGGCTCAGGCGCATTTATTGATCAGCACCATTGATCCCTGTGTTCAATATGAACTGGTGATGCAGTAATGCATGAGATGTCGTTATGTGAAAGCATTCTCACTACCCTGGAGGAACAGGCGAAAGTCCAGAATTACACTCGTGTCAAGACCGTGTGGCTTGAGATCGGGCCACTGGCTGGGGTGGAGCCGGAGGCAATGTATTTTAGCTTTGATGTCGTCATTCGTGGTTCGCTGGCGGAAGGCGCAAAACTGGAGATTATCGAAACACCAGGGCAGGCATGGTGTTTGAATTGCGCCAAGACGGTACCGGTCAAGGAACGTTTTGACGCCTGCCCTGATTGCGGTAGCTATCAATTGCAAATTACCCGCGGTGAAGAACTGCTTATCAAACAATTGGAGGTGGAATAATGTGTACCGTATGCGGCTGTGGTGAGGCTGAAGTTCGCATCGAAGGCTGTCTCCATCGGCATGATGATGGCCAAGGCCCTGGCCACGCTCATGCAGCGGGACTGAACCAGGGCCGTATGCTGCAGATCGAGCAGGCTATTCTCGGCAAGAATAACGAATATGCCGCAAATAACCGCCGCTTTTTCAAGGAGCACAGTATTTTTACCCTCAATCTAGTCTCCAGCCCGGGGGCCGGCAAAACGACTCTGCTGACTCGCACTATCGAATATCTGAAAGAGAGCTTGTCGCTGGCTGTTATCGAGGGAGATCAGCAGACAGCCAATGATGCTGAACGCATCCGTGCTACAGGCGTTCCTGCCTTACAGGTTAACACAGGCAAGGGTTGCCACCTGGACGGGCATATGATCGAACATGCACTGGAAACACTGCGGCCGGTCGATGGCAGTGTGTTGTTCATCGAAAATGTCGGCAATCTAGTGTGTCCCGCCGCTTTTGATCTGGGCGAAGCCCACAAGGTAGCTATTCTTTCAGTTACCGAAGGTGAGGACAAACCCATTAAGTACCCGGACATGTTTCATGCGGCTGACCTGATGATCCTCAACAAGATCGACTTGTTACCCTACCTGGATTTTGACGTGGAGAAGTGTATTGATTATGCCCGCCGTGTGAACCCAGCTATTCAAATCTTTCTGTTATCGGCCACTACTGGCGAGGGTATGGATGATTGGTGTCAGAAGATCCAGTCTCTTCGTCAGGAACTGCTGAAGGGAGATGAGAAATAGACACGAAAGAGATAGGAGTTGGCATATGTGTTTGGCGCTTCCTGCAAGAATCGTAGCAATTGACGACGCCGGAGAGATGGCGACGGTGGCCCTGGGCGAGGTCAGAAAAGAGGTCTCGTTGTCGCTGCTGGAGGGTGTCGAGGTGGGTGAATACGTGTTGATACATGTGGGCTATGCCCTCAACCGGATCAGCGAGGCTGAGGCGGAGCGTACCCTGGCCTTATTCGCGGAAGCCGGGCTATTGGAGGTGAAAACATGAAATATGTTGATGAATTTCGTGAGCAAGGGTTAGCGAAGAAGCTGGCGGCGGCCATTGCCCTGGAGGCAGACAGGAGGCGGAGCTATCATCTGATGGAGTTTTGTGGCGGCCATACCCATGCTATTTTCCGCTATGGTGTGCAAGATCTGCTACCGCCCAATGTTCGTTTGATTCATGGCCCAGGATGCCCGGTGTGCGTACTGCCCATCGGCCGAATTGATAACGCCATTTCACTGGCCGAAGAACACGATGTCATTCTCTGTACCTATGGTGACATGATGCGGGTGCCTGCCAGTGGTCGAAAGAGCTTGCTCAAGGCCAAGGCGGCGGGGGCGGATATCCGCATGGTCTACTCCAGCCTCGATGCGCTGAACCTCGCCCGGGACAATCCTAGACGTCAGGTGGTATTTTTTGCCATCGGTTTCGAGACCACTACGCCTCCGACAGCAGTGGCCATCAAACAGGCCCAGGCGCTAGGGTTGGAGAACTTTACTGTATTTTGTAATCATGTCCTCACTCCCGCGGCGATCCAGAGTATCCTGGAGTCACCCGAGGTCTGCGCCATGGGCGACGTTGCCATCGATGGTTTCCTCGGTCCCTCTCACGTCAGTTCAATTATCGGCAGTCAGCCATACGAGTTCTTCGCCGAAGAATTCCAGCGTCCGGTGGTGATCGCTGGTTTCGAACCATTGGATGTGATGCAATCCATCTTGATGCTCATTCGCCAACTCAATGAAGGCCGTCACGAAGTGGAAAATGAGTATACTCGCGTTGTCACTCGGGAGGGCAATCAAAAGGCCCAGTCCTTGGTGGCGGAGGTATTTGAGTTGCGCGATGCTTTTGAATGGCGTGGCCTAGGAATGGTTCCTCACAGTGCCTTACAGATCTCGGGGCAATACAGGGATTATGATGCCGAGATTCGCTTTTCGGTGCCTGAGGTGCGCTCCAGTGATGTGAAGGGGTGCGAATGCCCATCTATTCTGCGAGGGGTAAAGAAACCCACGGACTGCAAGCTTTTTGGTACGGTCTGCACTCCCGACAACCCCATGGGCTCATGCATGGTATCCTCTGAAGGGGCGTGCGCGGCCTATTGGTCTTATGGGCGATTTCGTCAGCCCAGTGTTCCTGCGGTAGTAGAAAGCGTAAAAAAACGGGCACAGTGGAGTAGTTTATGAATCGAAGTAGATTTCCACTCCAATTGGATACACGTCATGGTAGTGTGGACATGACTCACGGCAGTGGCGGCCGCGCCATGGCGCAATTGATCGAGGAACTCTTTGTCAGCCATTTCGACAATGAATGGCTACGCCAGAACAATGACCAGGCGGCTTTTGCCACATCACCGGGCCGTATGGTAATGAGCACTGATGGTCATGTTATATCACCCCTGTTTTTCTCTGGTGGTGATATTGGTTCACTGGCGGTGCATGGCACGGTCAATGACGTGGCCATGTCGGGAGCCAAGCCGTTATACCTGTCTGCCGCTTTTATTCTCGAAGAAGGGTTTTCACTACGTGATCTTAAACAGATAGTGGTAAGCATGGCGCAAGCGGCAAAAGCTGCGGGGGTGGCCATAGTCACAGGTGATACCAAGGTGGTCGAGAAGGGTAAGGGTGACGGCATTTTTATCACCACCACCGGGGTTGGGATGGTGCCCGACGGTGTGCGCATTTCGGGTGATCGGGCTAGACCCGGCGACGCCATTTTAATAAGTGGCTGTGTGGGTGATCATGGTGTGGCGATCATGTCCCAGCGAGAAAACCTGACATTCAAGACGACTATCGAGTCGGATTCCGCTGCCCTGCATGGTCTGGTGGCGGACATGGTGGCTGCTGTGCCTGATATCCACTGTCTACGCGACCCCACTCGGGGAGGGCTTGCCACCACCCTCAACGAACTGGCGTCCCAGTCCGGGGTCGGCATGTGGCTCGATGAGACCGCCATCCCGGTCAAGCCCCAGGTGGCCGCCGCCTGCGAACTCTTGGGCCTAGATCCGCTTTACGTTGCCAACGAAGGAAAATTGGTCGCCATCTGCGCGTCAGAGGTGGCTGAGAATTTATTGACGGTCATGCGCGCCCATCCCCTGGGGCGAGATGCGGCGATAATCGGCGAAGTACGCGAGGATGAGCACTGCTTTGTACAAATGAGAACGACTTTTGGTGGCAGTCGCATCGTGGACTGGCTGACTGGAGAACAACTGCCACGGATCTGTTGAATGAGGCCAGCGATGAGCACACAGCCCACTGTTCTAATAGTTGATGACGAGGTGCGCGCGCTGGAGTCCCTGGTGCGTATTCTGGAAGATGATTTCCATGTCAAGGTCGCTAGCAATACCGTTGATGCAGAAGCCATTCTGCAACAGGAATGGGTGCAGATTGTGTTGTGTGACCAGCGCATGCCGGGGACAACGGGCGTGGAATTCCTGGCGAGGGTGCGGGAACAGTGGCCGGACGTCATTCGCATGATTATATCTGGTTACACTGATGCCGAGGACATCATCAGTGGAGTCAATGAAGCGGGAATCTACCAGTACATCACCAAACCCTGGCATCCGGATAGGCTGCTGCTTACCCTGAAAAATGCGGCGCACCTGTTTCGCCTGCAACAGGAAAACGTGCAACTGTCCGCAGAATTGAAGCATGCGCCCCATACCCTTGAACAGGGTATGAGTCTTAGGCGTGAAGTGCTGAAAAAGCATTTTCACCTGGATGCTGGCATTGTCCGGGCCCAGGATAGCGGCATGAATTCCGTGTGCGAGACTCTTGCCCGGGTCGCCCCCTTTGACGTCCCAGTTTTGGTAACCGGTGAATCGGGCACAGGTAAGGAACTATGCGCCCGCGCCTTGCACTACAATGGTTCGCGAGCGGACCGCCCTTTCGTGGTGGAGAATTGCGCCGCTCTGCCGGATGATCTGCTGGAAAGTGAGTTGTTCGGTTATAAAAAAGGCGCGTTTACCGGCGCGGTAGAGGACCGACTCGGGCTGTTTGAGCAGGCCGACGGTGGCAGTATCTTTCTGGATGAGATCGGTGATGTGTCATCGGCCTTCCAAGTTAAATTGTTGCGGGTATTGCAGGAGGGAGAGATAAGGCCCTTGGGAAGTAACCACCGTCGCAATGTGGATGTACGGGTCATCGCCGCAACCAACAAAGATCTTGAGGCGGAGGTTCGTGCGGGGCGGTTCCGGGAGGATCTTTATTATCGCCTGTCTGCCATCACCGTCGAGTTACCGCCACTGCGGCAACGTACTATGGATATACCGCTGCTGGCCCAGGCTTTGTTGGAGTCCGTCATGCAGTCACTGGGCAAGCAAGTTAAGGGCTTTACTGACGAGGCCTTGGCTTGTATGCAGGCCTATCATTGGCCGGGAAACGTGCGGGAGTTGCGTAATGAGATCCTGCGCATGTTGGTGATGGGAAATGGCAGTGAACTGGGTGCGGATTTGTTGTCCGCCCGGGTGCTGCGCGCCGCGCCTCGTGAGGAGGCCGCGGATCTTGAGATATTGGCGGATCTTGATGGTAGCCTGAAGCAGCGTATTGAGTCGTTGGAGGCGCGTATTCTACGTTAGACTCTGATCCGCCATCGCTGGAATAAGAGTCAAGCGGCCAAGGAGCTGGGCCTGTCACGAGTGGGGTTGCGTAGTAAGCTGGAGCGCTACGGTTTGAGACAATAGGACAGCATCAACGCCGAAGAAACTTAGTGTGGGCCAGGGATATGAGCAGCAATAAGCAAATATCTTCCTCCTCTGTGAGTAAGCCGCTGCTAGACATTCCAGGGCTGGGGCTTGATGCGGTCGACGAAGAGGCCTGGATTGATGTGATCCAAAAAATGGATGCGGTGTACACCGACCTAATCCGTTACCAAGTCGAGCTGGAGAAAAAGAACAGCGCCCTGGAAGAGGCTCAACGTTTTATCCGCAGCGTTCTCACCTCGATGACGGACGTGTTGATTGTATGTGATGTCCAGGGCCGGATTCAACAGGTCAATTCCGCCTTGGAAGCCATGACCGGGAAGCAGCAACGGGAATTGATTGGGCAAGCTCTGCGTGATCTGACTGCAGCCGGTTCGTTACCGCTAGTGGATAGCTTTCCCGAGAAAATACGTGCGGACGTGGTCTATGACTGTGAGATCAACTTACATGCTGCCGACGGCAGGGCTGTACCGTTGGCAATGAATTGCAGTTCTCTTTACGACCACGAGGGCCGCTTGGCTGGCATGGTGTTGATTGGCCGGCCGGTGGGTGAGTTGCGCTGCGCCTATGATGACCTCAATACCGCCCATCGCGATTTG
>JASBUE010000244.1 GCA_030148045.1 Candidatus Tenderia sp. | reverse complement strand
GCGGTCCAGCTCCAGCGGGTGGCCGATGCTCTAGTGGATCTGCAGCATCATCTGGCTCGGCATCAGCAGCAGCGACTGCCTGCCGGTGGGGCATTCCGGCGCCTCCACCAGGGCGATGGCCTCTTCGGCCACTTGCCGCGCCGCGTCGGGAAAGCCGTAATCGGCCAGCAGCTCCAGTCCACCCTGAAACGACGAACCCCAGCCGCCGCCGCTGCGGCTCTGGGTTTGGGCGCCGCGATTGGCGACGGCGGCAAAGCCGGGAATGAGAAAGTTAAAATACTGTTCGATTTCGGTGCCGTCGATGGTCAGCAGTAGGGTCTCGCTATCGCAACGGTTGAGATGGGCTTGCCAGTCGACGATGCGATCATCGATCTTGAGGGCGCGGTTGACGTCCATCAGCCAGGCCAGTTTGTCCTCCAGAGCGGTGCTGTCCCAGGACTCATTGACCTGCGAGCGATACACGCCGGAGCGCTGCGGCCGTGGCATGTCGGCGGCGCTGAACAGGGCGTGACGGGCATTGCTCCCGGCCCAGCGCAGCGCCTGGTCGATGCTGTGGCGCACGCCGGCCTCGGTGAGCTGGCTGGTAGCGGCGTAGCCCACGCCGCCCTCGTTGATGACGCTGAGATGGATGCCGCGGCTGCGCCCCAGGCGTGGTGGCTGGACGATATTTTCACGTACATTGAGTGTTTCGTAATCCTCGGTGACCAGGCGCAGCGACCAGAACTCCACCGCTGGCATCATCTCCTTGAACATTTTGATTACGTGTTCGAAATTCATCGTCAGATTATCCCGCCTCGCTGTTGCACCGTTTCCGGAAACAGCAGATCGACGTGGATACCGCGCCGCCTAGCTGCCTGGCGGCGCCATGTCGGGCAAAGTGGCCGGGGCCGGTTGGGTCGGCCCCGGCCCTGCTTTGCTTGGCGCCGTCATCCCGTTCTGTCTGGTAACCGCGGCGCATCCAAATCAATGATGTATTCACCCGCGGTTATTCCTGGGCAACCGCTGTGCTGTTGCTGAGTCTGGCAAAGTCTTCGAGACCCAGGGTTTCGGGGCGGGCGCCGGCAGCGACGCCGGCGGCTTCGATCTGTTCAATGTTGAGAAACGACTTCAGGCTGTTGCGCAGTGTCTTGCGGCGCTGGCTGAAGGCTTGGGCGACGAGCCGGGCAAAAAGCGCTTCATCGTTTACTTGAATGGGCGGTTGTGCGTGGGGCGTCAGGCGCAGGATGGCCGAGTAGACCTTGGGCGGCGGCTGGAAGGCAGCGGCGGTGACGTTGAACAGGTGTTGCGTTTCACAATGGTATTGGATCATGACACTGAGGCGGCCGTAGTTATTGTCGCCCGGTCCGGCGCAGATGCGATCGACCACCTCTTTTTGCAGCATGCAGTGAATATCCCGGATGCTGTCAATTTGATCCATCAGGTGAAACAGTAGCGGCGTGGAGATGTTGTAGGGCAGATTGCCGACGATGCGTAGTTTGTGTTCGTCAGCCAGCGCGCTGAAATCAAATTTCAGGGCGTCGGCGCTGTGGATGTGAAAGTTCGCTGCGTTGCCGTAGCGTTGTTGCAGCCGTTCGACAAGATCGCGGTCCAGTTCCACCACGTGCAGTCGGCCGCTTGCCTGGTACAGCTGTTCGGTCAGGGCACCGAGGCCAGGTCCGATCTCGACCAGGTTGTCACCGGTCTTGGGCTTGACCGCGTCGATGATGCGCTGGATGACCCCCGGGTCATGGAGAAAATTCTGGCCGAAGCGTTTGCGCGCGCGGTGGCCCTGATGGAGCTTCATGATTTCGTTTTCCATTGCGTGCTCATCGCGATGGCGGCCTCGATGGCGGCGTTGAGGCTGCCGCTGTCAACCTGGCCGCTGCCGGCCAGTTCGAGGGCGGTGCCGTGGTCCACCGAGGTGCGGATGATGGGCAACCCCAGGGTGATGTTGACGGCCTTGCCGAAGCCTTTGTGTTTCAGCACCGGCAGGCCCTGGTCGTGGTACATGGCCAGCACAGCGTCGGCCTGGTCGAGATACTTGGGAATAAATAACGTATCGGCGGGCAACGGGCCGATGAGGTCGATGCCTTCGCTCTTGAGTCGGTTCAGGACCGGTTTGACGACGCTCTCGTCCTCGCTGCCGAGGTGGCCGTCTTCCCCGGCGTGGGGGTTGAGGCCGCAGACGTAGATGCGCGGTGCCCGGATGCCGAACTTGTTCTGCAAATCGCGGTGCAGGATGTGGATCACCTCTTCGAGCAATGACGCTGTGACGGCGTCGCAGACCTGGCGCAGCGGTAGGTGGGTGGTGGCCAGGGCGACGCACAGGCCCGGGGTGGCCAGCATCATCACAACTTGTGGGGTGTGGGTCAGTTCGGCCAGGAATTCGGTGTGGCCGCTGAAGCGGATGCCGGCCTGGTTGATTACGCCCTTGTGCACCGGTGCGGTGACCAGGGCGTCGAAGTCGCCGTCCAGACAGCCGCGGGTGGCCCGGGTAAGGGTGTCGAGCACGTAGGGGGTGTTGGCCGGGTTGAGTCGGCCGCATTCGGCCGGCTGCGCCAGTTTGACCGGCAGTACCCTGAGCATGCCTGGCCGTTGCGGGTGCGCGGGCCGGCGGGCGTCGAAGATCTCGGTTTCCAGCGGCAGATTCAGCCGGCGGGCGCGTTCGGTGAGCAGCGTCGGGTCGGCCACCGCCACCAGTTCGGCGGCATGAGGTTGTTGGGCCAGTTGGATGACCAGGTCCGGGCCGATGCCGGCCGGTTCGCCGGGGGTGAGGGCGAGGCGGTGGGTCATTTGGGTTGGCGCGGGGGATGGGCGGGGCGGCTGTAAATCCCCCCTGACCCCCCTTTTGCAAAGGGGGGGATTGGCTCTGCCATCCCTTGTCTACGAAGTACTTCCCCCCTTTGCAAAAGGGGGGTCAGGGGGGATTTGCCCGCGGTCATCACTTCACCCCCGCATCACAACCGAATCTCGATATAGGCCTCGTCGCGCAGGCGCCGCAGCCACAGGTCTTCCTCTTCCGCCGCCTTGCGCTCGAACAACTGTTTGCGCGCCTGATTGCGATAGAAGGCGTCGGTGTCATCGTGCCGGCGGCGGTCCAGCACCTGGATGATGTGCCAGCCGAATTGGGTCTGGGCGGGCTCGCTGATCTGGCCCGGTTCGAGGCGTTCCATGGCGGCCTCGAAGGTGGACACCATCTGGCCGGGACTGCTCCAGCCCAGGTCGCCGCCCTTGGCGGCCGAGGCCTTGTCGTCAGAGTGGGCGCGCGCCAGGGCGGCGAAATCCTCACCGTTCTCCAGGCGGTTTTTCAGTTCCAGCAGACGGTTGCGGGCGGTGGTGTCGTCCACCAGTTCGTTGGTCTTGATGAGGATGTGGCGGGCGCGGGTCTGGGACACCATGTGGCGTTCGCCACCACGTTTGTCGGTCAGCCGGAAGATGTGGAAACCGCTGGGGCTGCGGATCAGGTCGCTGGTGTCACCCACCTCCATGTCCGCCACGCTGTTGGCGAACAGGGCCGGCAGTTCGCCC
>JASBUE010000109.1 GCA_030148045.1 Candidatus Tenderia sp. | reverse complement strand
GCAGTTCTCACTGTAGATCCTCCCGGCCTCGGCCATGGAGACCGGCGCGGCCGCGGCCGCCACGGCAACCGAGAAAAAAGGGAATAAAAACACAGATTTAAAAAGATAAAACCCCAACCGTCGCCTTGTCTTCACCGGCCTGCACCAGAGGCCTGGCCGCCGTCCAGAAGCGGGCTATTTTCCCCTAAAATAATCATTTGCGCTACCCAAGCCGGCGCTAGTATCCTTGACTATTATAGTTATGTCTCCAAAGACGGTTCTCAACTGTGTTGAAATGCCTGACAAAAAAACTGATCGCTGGAACCGCCCTGGCGCTGGCCTTTATCGCCCCACTCCAGGCCGGCACCATCCTGGGCTCCAAACACGATTTTACCGGACTGAATGATCGCGCCGGTGTGGTGGCCATGCCAGGCGTGGCCTTTGCCGATTACGGCAACCCCTGCGTCTATTGCCACCTGCCCCCCGAGAAAGATGGAGTCGATTCCACCGAACTGGGCGGCATCCCCGGCTGGAACCGCTTTCAACCGGCGGTCGACACCGTCTATGACCTCTACGATTCCCGCACCCTGGACAACAAGGTCAAGACCCCCAGCCCCATCAGCCTGCTCTGTCTCTCCTGCCATGACGGCACCCTGGCGGTGGACATGACCGTCTTCAAACCGGACACCTGGAACAGCAGCGAGGATGCCTCCCTGCACTTGCGCCTCAACGGCGGCAACAGCCTGATGAACTGCGGCAAGTGCCACAACGGCATCGCCGCCCACAGCATCGAGATCAAACATATCGGCACCGATCTACAGAACGACCAT
Organism: Candidatus Tenderia sp.; assembly: GCA_030148045.1. Taxonomy (GTDB): domain Bacteria; phylum Pseudomonadota; class Gammaproteobacteria; order Tenderiales; family Tenderiaceae; genus Tenderia. The sequence continues at coordinate 8,353 of JASBUE010000109.1, read as the reverse complement.
CCGATCTCAATGGAGTACGCCGGCCTGAATTCGAAGGACCCGGACTTCCGCCCGGTGGATCACGAGTACGGCTTCGACAACGGCGTGAAGATCTACGACAACAAGGTCGAATGCGCCACCTGCCACAATGTTCACAACCCCGACGTCAACCTGTTGCTGAGAACCGGCGCCGAGCGGCTATGTGAAACATGTCATATCAAATAGACCTGCTCATCAAACGCATTGCGCTATTGTTGCTGCCTCTGGCACTGGCGGCCTGCAGCAGCGCGCCGCCCAAGGAGATCTTCGAGCCGCCGCTCTACCCCGCCCCGCCGGACGAGCCCCGTTTTGTCTTCGAACGTTCACTGCGCTACAACACCAATGTGGAACCGGTCACCACCACCACCAAGCTGCGCCGTTACGCCACCGGTTCGGTGGATGACGTCAGGGGACTGGTCAAGCCTTTCGGGGTGGCGGCACGGGAAGGGCGCGTCTATGTCACCGACACGGTGCAGCGTGCCGTCATCCTGTTCGACATCGCCGGTCAGCGCTACAAGGAATTCGGTCGCGAAAAACCCGGCCAGCTGTTCAAACCGGCGGGCATCGATATCTCCCGGAACGGCGAGATCTTTGTCGCCGACGTCAGCGCGCGGCGCATCGCCGTGTTCGACCCGGAGGGCAATTTCCAACGCTTTATCGGCGGACCGGACTGGTTCCAACGCCCCGCCGGCGTAGCCGTTTCCAACGCTGGTGACAAGGTCTACGTCATCGATACCGGCGGCGTGGACAGCCCAGCCCACCACCTGTTCATCTTCGACGCCCAAAGCGGCGCACACCTCGCCACCATCGGCGAACGCGGCAATGCAGACGGCCAGTTCAACCTGCCCCTGCAGGTCAGTGGTTCCCCCAACGGCACGGTCTACGTCGTGGACAAGGGCAATTTCCGCATCCAGGCCTTTGACGAGGCGGGGCGGCACAAGCTCAGTTTCGGCACCATCGGCCGCTACCCCGGTCAGTTCTTCAGCCCCAAGGGCGTCAGCACCGATCCGCAGGGTAATATTTATGTGATCGATACCGCCTTCGGCAATGCCCAGGTCTTCAACCCAGACGGGGAGCTGCTGATGGTGATCGGCCAGCGCGGCCAGACCAGCGCCCCGGGCAACTACATGCTACCGGCGGGGATCGACGTGGATGAGGAGGGGCGGGTCTATATCGCCGACCAGTTTTTCAGAAAGGTGGATATCTACAAACCGATCGGACTGGAAGAAAACGGCGGCAAGGCGGAATAATCAGAGACGCAAGGGCGAGCACCTGATCCACTCCATCAGGTCCTCCACCGCCACAGGCCGGCACATGTAATAGCCCTGTACGGCATCACAGCCCATCTCCTTGAGCCGTTCGTAAAGCTGCTGGTTTTCCACCCCTTCCGCCACCACCTTGATGCCGATATTGTGGGCCAGGTCGATGACCGAGCGCACAATCACGGCATCATTTTCGTCCTCCAGCATGCCCATAACGAACTGCTTGTCGACCTTGAGTTCGTCCACCGGCATCTGTTTCAGGTGCGCCAGCGAGGAATAGCCGGTACCGAAATCGTCGATGGAGAGCTTGACCCCCATGACGCTGAGACGGTTCAGCACATCCAGGGCGCGGGCGGGATCGGCCATGATGGCGGTCTCGGTGATCTCCAGCCGCAGGCGGCTGGCGTCGCCACAGTTCTCGTCGATCAGGCGTGCCACCTTGTTGGGGAAACGGGGGTCCTGCAGGTTGCGCACCGAGAGGTTCACTGCGACATCCAGGTCCATATCGTCTGAACGGTACTGGCTGCAGGTGTACAGCGCGGACCTCAAGGCCCACAGGCTCAAGGGTGCGATCAGGCCGGTCTGCTCCGCCAAGGGCACGAACTCATCGGGGTACATGAGGCCGTGCTCGGGATGCTGCCAGCGCACCAGCGACTCCACCCCGTAGATCTTGCCGCTGCGCAGGTCGATCTTGGGTTGGAAATGCAGCAGCAGCTGATCGCGCTCGATGGCACCGCGCAACTCGCCCAGCAAAGCCAGGTTGCGCAGGCTGTGCTGATCCGATGACGGATCGTAGACCGCCGCACCGCGGTGTTCGCGTTTGGCCACGTACATGGCCACGTCGGCGCGCTGCAGCAGGGTCACTTCGTCCTCGCCGTGCTGGGGATAGAGGGTGATGCCGATGCTGCCGCCCACGTGCAGCATCTGCTCGCCGATGACGATGGGCTCCTCGGTGGTGCGCACCAGTTTGTCGGCGATGGCGCTGGCCTGGCTCAGGCAGGTGTTGGGCAGCAGGATGGCGAACTCGTCGCCGCCGAGCCGGGCGATGGTGTCGGACTCGCGCAGGGCATGGCGCATGCGCTCGGAAACCTGCTGCAACACCTGATCGCCGTACCGGTGGCCGAGCGTGTCATTGATGTCCTTGAAGCGGTCCAGGTCCATCACCAGCAGCGCCAATTCATGATGCTCGCGCTGCGCCAGCAGGATACTCTGGCGCATACGATCGGACAACAGGGTGCGGTTGGGCAGTTCGGTTAACGCATCGTGCAGGGCCTGATGCTGCAAGGCGGCGGTCTGGCGCTTGTTTTCCGTCACGTCGCGGGCGACGGCGACAAAGTATCTGCGCGCGCCGATAAACATCTCGCTCAGGGCGATCTCGAGCGGAAAGGTGGTGCCGTCCTTGCGTTGTCCCACCACCTCGGCCCGGTTGTTGATCAGACGCCCCTTGCCGGTCATCAGGTATCTGTCGATGTAGCGGTCATGTTCCTTGCGGTAGGGCTCCGGCATCAGCATCGCCACGTTACGCCCGATCAGTTCACTGGCCTGATAGCCGAACATCTTTTCCACCGCTGGATTGGCCGTGTCGATAATGCCATGCTCGTCGGCGGTGATGATGGCATCAAAGGCGTTTTCACTGACGGCCCGGATGCGTGCATCGTTGGCGACCAGTTCATGCTGCATCTCATTGAACACCTTGGCCACTTCGCCTAGCTCATCATGCCACTGGGTGGGCAATTGCACCTGCCGCTCGCCGGCGCCCACCCGCACAATGGCATCCTTGAGCCGGTTGATCGGTGCCAGCACGCTGACGCGCAACACCGCCAGCACGGTCATGCCGATGACCAGCACCAGCAGGGCGGCGATGGCCCACAGGCTGATGCGCATGGCCTCGATACGCGCCAGCCCCTGTTCGCGCGACAGCGTCAGCTTCAGCACACCGCGCAGCGGGTTGGGATCATAGCCATGACAGGTGAGGCACTCGGGACTCGCCTCGATCGGCTGCAACACGGTGATCTCCTCGCGAAAGCGCTGGTCCAGGGCCACTTCGCCGCGCAATGCCTCACTGAAGGCCCCGGCGGCGGGCCGATCCATTTGATTGGGCGGTGTGGGCTCGCGCTCAAATACCGGCTCGCCAAGAAAATCGTTGACCTGCTCCAGCGTGGAGAGGTCGGTAAAGGCCTCGCGGCCGTTGCGGCGCAGCACCTCGATATCCACGATACCGGGGGCGTCGTGCATGCTGTCGAGCCACTCCCGCGCCAGGGCCCCCTGGCCATTGAGCATCAGGATGCGCAGGCTGGCCAACAGAGTTTGGGCGTGAATCTTGGCCTGGTCGATCTCTTCGTGATGAATGGCGCGGGTCAGCTGGCGTTCGATCAACACACCCGCCAGCAGCACCAGGACGAGCAGCACGGAGGAAAGAATCAGGGCCAGGCGTATTCCCAGACTCTTCATGACGGCTAGCCGCGACCCAATCTAGCGTTGCCAACCATGCTCGATATGAGCCACGCCACCGAAACTGCCGATCCACAAATCGCCGTCCTGGCCATTGCTCATGGAAAAGACGTTTTCCGCATACAGCCCGTCGTTCATGGTTCTAATCGAAAACGTCTCGCTGTCGCGATCGAACAGCGCCAACCCCTTGCTGGTGCCGATCCAGAGATTATTCCGGGGATCGAGATAGAGCATGAAGATGTGATCCTCCGGCAGGCCATCGAGGGAGGTGAAGTTCTTCCACTCACCGTCGCGGAAACGTGACAGACCGGCGCCCCAGGTGCCGGCCCAGACCGTGCCGTCCTGCTCCACCTGCAGAGAGATGACGTAGTTGGGGTTATAGGCCACCTTCACATCCTGCAATCCCTGCTCGTCCTTCTGGCGTGAATGGTGCATCGAGGCCTGGCCCGGATCACTTTTAAATTCGATGGCGTCCTTGACCACCTCGTAAGGCGCGCCCAGGCCGTCCTCGTGCTGCCAGTTCCGCCACCGGCCGTCACGGTAGCGCGCCAGACCGTCCTCGGTGGCGAACCAGATGTCGCCGTCCACACCGGCCTCGACGCCGTAAACCCAGGGATTGGGCAGGCCGCCGTCGGTATTCTCCACGGTGAAGGTCTCCCAGGCCTCGGGGTTGTCGAAATCACCGTTGTGTATCCGGTTGGCGCCGGACCAGGTGGCGATCCAGACATCGCCGTTGTCCAGCTTCAGCACGTCATAGACGAACTGGTCCGCCAAGCCCTGCGGGATGTTGATGATCTGCCAGCTGTCGGCCTCGGGATCGAACAGCGCCAGGCCACCGCCGTAGGTGCCGATGGCCATGCGCCGGTCGAGGCGGCTGATATGAAAGATACCGTTGGAGAGCAGGCCCGAATTCTTGTTGTTGTAGAGCTGGTAGTCATCCCGCTCGGTGTCGTAGCGAATCACCCCCCCCGAGGTGCCGACCCAGACATATCTGCCGTCGGCCAAGATACTCTTGACGTTACGGTTGCCGACCCGGAAATGGCTGAAGCGCGGCGCCTCAGCCTGGCCGGCGGTGGCGGACGGGGCCGCCGCCTGCTGCGGCTGGCGCGAGGGCTGGGCAGGCGCTGCGGCTTCGGGCGCTTCAGCGCCCTGCCGCCCCAATTGATAGGCGCCGACGATAACCCCGACGCCGACCAGCACCCCCAGCGCCACCACTGTTGGATTGAATTTCATTCCGTATTACCTGCCTCTTGTTGCTGCACGCCGCGGCCGAAACGGGTCACCCCGCCGCGGCTGCCAACCCAGACTTCGTTATCGGACACCGGGGCAATGGCGTAAACGTGTTCCGACAACAGGCCGTCCTGGCGGCCGTAATTGAACCAGCGTTCGCCGTCGAAACGGCTCAAGCCCTTGTTGGTACCGAACCACATATCGCCGTTATCGGCCTCGGCAATGCTGTACACCAGCGCCCCGGCCAGACCGTCGTTGACGCTGTAGTTGTGCCACTGCTTGCCGTCGAAACGGCTGACACCCCCGCCCCAGGTACCTGCCCATACCTGGTCCCGCCGGTCCACGTGAATACTGAAGATGTAGTTGGGATTGTAGGTCGGCTGCCCCTCCGCCATCACATTCAGGTCGTGGCGCGAACGGGTCCCCAGGCCGGTGTTGAGACTGATGGGCAGATTATCCTCGTTGCCGGCGCCCAGCCCGTCCTTGTGGGTCCAGACCCGCCAGTTTTGGCCGTCGAACATGGAGACGCCGCCTTCGGTGCCAAACCACACCCGCTGTTTCGAGTCAATGCCAATGCCGTAGACCCACTCGTTCACCAGCTCATCGAAATAGGTCTTGAATTCGCCGCTGGCCGGGTCCCACAGGCTGGCGCCCGCCCAGGTGCCGATCCAGACCTTGCCGTCGGCCTGCTGGTTGAAGCTGTAAACCCAGTAGTCGGCCAGCCCGTGCAGGGGAAAGAAGACCTGCCAGTCGCCGTCCTTGTAGCGCGAGGCGCCGCCGCCGTTTGTGCCCATCCATTTGTAGCCGTCGTGATCGACGAAGATGGAAAATACATATTCATTGGCCAGCCCGTCGGCACGGGTGAAGGTGTTCAACAGAGACTGGTCGGCCAGGTCCACCTGGTGCACGCCGAGGCTGGTACCGACCCAGAGCCTGTCGGCGCCGGGCTCAAGCGCCAGAGTACGGACATAGACATCGCGCCCGACCTCGAAGGCGTCGATGACCCGCCACGGGTCGTCGTTCCGGGCCGGGGCCGTTTCCACCGTCGCCTGCCGCGGCTCGGGCGGTGGCGTATCTGAACATCCCGCCAGCCACCAGACGGCCACCAGCAACAAGAGAAGACGCATTACTGGAAGGTTCTCAGGTGGGCGATGACATCCAGGATGTCCTGGGTGCTGAGCAGACCACGATAGGCCGGCATCACCCCTGAGCCGTTCTCGATCACCTTGACCAAGGCGGCGTTGGCGACGAACAGGCCCTGGCCGCGGGAGAAATCGGACATACCGGGCAAGGCACCCCGTCCGCGCGGGCCGTGACAGTTGGAACAGTGGATATTGTAGAGTTTGGCGCCGTTGCGTGGATCGGCCGCCATCGCCCCCGCGCTACTCAGGAGACCGCCCAGGGCGAGCAGCAGGGTAAACAGGCCGGCGCTGGTTTTCATTCTCATTGATTCGCTCACTCTTGACAAATCGCCCCAATTCTATCATTCCGGCGGGTCGCTGTCGCCGGCGCAGGCTAGCGCAGCCCGGTGTAGTCGCCACCATAGGCCCGCTCCAGCAACTCCACCACCTCCTCACGCTGCCACTCGCGCGCCCCGGTGATGCGCTGGATCAGGCGGCCGTCCGGGGCGATCAGCAGGGTGTAGGGAAACAGGCGGATACCGAGTTGGCCGGTGGTGACGGTACCGCCCGGATCAATGTGCTCGGCGAACTCCACGCCCTTGTCGATCAGGTACTCGCGCACCAGGTGATCATCCTCGTCCTGCGCCAGACCGAGCACGGCGAAGCGTTGCTCGTCGAGGGCGTCGCTCAACTTCTGAAGATTGGGCATTTCACAGCGGCAGGGCTCGCACCAGGTGGCACACAGGTTGAGCACCACCAGCCTGCCGCGATAGTCGCGCAGCGCATCGGCGGGCGCCCCGTCCAGGCGTTGCAACTCCATCTCCGGGACCGGCGCACCGATTTCCAGCTTATCGCTGAGCGGCTCCGATTCGCCGCACCCGAGCAGCGTCAATGCCGACAACAGGGTCACCCCGATCAATCGGCGCATTTCCGGACCTAGGGCACGACGCTGTCAATCACGACCTCCAGCCCGTCCGAGCCGACGGCCACCGCCTTACTCATCCCCTGCAGGTCGCCGCTCTGGGGCATGGCGTTGCCGCTCTTGGAGATGCGCGCGCCGACCACCACCTGGTTGAAGTTGGCCAGGCTCATACTGGGCATCATGGCCATGCTCTCGTTCAGGCTGAATTCCAACGGCAGCTCGCCGGCCTTGGCACGCACGATGGCCAGCGGCATGGGCGGACCGTTGACGGCACGAGCAAAGACGAACAGGGTGGCATCGGGCGACAGCTTTTCCTTCAGGTCGGCGGCGATACTGACCCGACTGCTGACCCGGGCCGCGGCGACCTGCGCCTGATCTTGAACCTCGGGCAGGGGTTGCTGGTCCGGCGCCGGGCCGAACTCACCGGCCAGCTGGCGCTGACGATAGCTCTCGGCCTCCTTGATGTTGGCGCGCATCACATCGGCGTCTTCCGAGTCGGGCGGCAGCTGATCCAGCAGATGGGACCAGTGTTCGATGGCGCCGGCGAAGTCACCGCGCTCGAACAGGCCGGTGCCGGCCAGCCACAGCGCCTTTTGGTTGCCGGGGTCGATGGACAGGGCCTTCTGCAGCAGCTGCATGGGCCTGCCCTCCAGGCTCTGACTACCGGCCATGGCCAACGCATCGGCGTAATCGGCCAGCACATTGGGGTCGTCGCCGGCGAATTGGATGGCGTTTTCGTAGGCCAGCACGGCCTCGTCGTAACGGCCCAGCACCGACATGGAACGGCCCAGCATGACCCAGCCTTCGATATCCTGCGGATTCTCCTGCAGCCGCTGCGCCAGACGCCCCACCATCATCTCGATCTGGGCCGCCATGTCGGTCTCATCGCCGTGGGGCGAGGTCGCCGGCTGTGCCACCTTCTGCGGGTCCATGGCCTCCGGGTTGCCCAGGTTGAAGTACAGGGTGACCGCCAACAGCGGCACCGCCACGGCGGTAGCCACCGCCGCGCCGGCATTGAGCCCCTTGCTGCCGTCCCTGACGCCGCTCTCGGCGATGGCCGTGTCTTCGAGCAGGCGCCGTTCGATCTCTTCCCGGCTGTTGTCGTAATGTTCCTGGCTGATGTCGCCATTGGCCAGGTCATCCTCCAGTTCCTGCAACTGGTTTTTATAGATGGAGATATTCAGTTCGGCGCGCTCCACCTCGGCCTTGGCCTTGCGCTGGAACAGGGGCGGGACGATGAACAACAAGGCGGCCACAATGAGGCCGCCGACCACGATCCAGAACAATGTCATGCCTTACCTTCCCCCGACTCTCCCTGCTTCAACAACTCGGCGGCGCGGCGCTGATCC
>JASBUE010000105.1 GCA_030148045.1 Candidatus Tenderia sp. | reverse complement strand
CCGGCGGCCCATTTTTCACGGGACAAGGCGCATTGAACGGCAGTGTACTTGCCGTACATGAGCGAAATGCAACGCCGTCCCGGGGAAAATGGGCCCCGTCCCGTCGGGTTGCGCCCCAGAACGGGCCATGCGGCGTTGCTCATACCCAAAGCACTCGCTCCGCTCGCGGGGCAGGCTCTCGCTCATTTGGAATGACCAAACTACGCTCTTCGGGCCCTTTTGCTCTGTGAGTTTTGCGTGGCCCGTTTTGGGGCGCAACGCTGCTTCGAAATTAGTGTGAACAGGCCCTAGCACGTTATCGCCTTAACCCAGGCATGGTTGGTTAGGCGGCTGCGCGGCCGAATAGTTCCATAAATCAAGCGCTGGAAATTTCCCGAGCGACGCGCTAGGTTTATATTGACCATGTTTCAAAAACAACATTTCATTTGGGGGAGGCTTGTCATGAGAAATACTGGCATGCGGTTTTGTTCAATGATACTTGTCTGGCTCGTTACCGCGGGGGCCGTCGTGGCAGAGGATAACACCGTGCTCATCCCGGCCGGCAGTTTCATTATGGGCAGCAATAAAGTCGACACGGAAAAAAACGGCCCGGAATACGGCAACGCCAAACCGCTCTACGCGGACGAACACCCGAAACACCCCGTCGATCTCCCGGCCTTTCAAATTGACCGTTACGAGGTGAGCAATGCCGACTATCGTGAATTCGTCGCCGCCACCGGCCACACGCCGCCGCCCTACTGGCTCAGCAACGGCTATGTGCTGAGTATGCGCAAAGGCGAGATCGGTAAACTGGACGATCGCCGCCTGCGCGCCCTGGTGGCGGATATATTCCGGATCGACGTGGACAGCCGGCGTCTCGATCACCAGGCGCTGCTCAAGGTCATCGACAAACACCTCGCCTACCAGGATACGCTGCCGGTCATCGAAGTGGACTGGGGCGACGCCCACGACTATTGCAACTGGGCCGGCAAGCGCTTGCCCAGCGAGGCGGAGTGGGAAAAGGCCGCCCGCGGCGCCCAGGCCAATGAATTTCCCTGGGGCGACGAGTGGCATGCCGGCTACAGCAATAGCGGCGACGAGGCCTGGGAGGACGGTGTGGCGCCGGTGGGGTCTTATCCCCGGGACCGCTCGCCCTACGGCGTCATGGACATGGGCGGCAATGTCTCCGAGTGGGTGGCAGACTGGTACCAGCCCTACCCCGGTTCGCATGAGAGCAGCGCGGATTTCGGCAGGCAGTACCGCGTCATCCGCGGCGGCGCCTGGGGCCGTGAGGGGCACTACGCCCTGCACCTGTTCCTGCGTACCGCCTATCGCTTTTATCTGCCTCCGGACAGCCGCCTGGACGATGTCGGCTTCCGCTGTGCCGGTGACACCGGCCCGGCGGCAATGGCCCATAGCACCCATTCAGACTAAGGGGCTCAAGGGCCGGGGCCTGCCAATAGGCCACAGGGTGTGTTTGTATGTTTGACCGTTTCGCAAAAAACGAGTCAACCACAGGGCGCCGGGCAATGATGTTAGACTGGCGTGCAATGGTCCAAGTCAAGTCTACGGAGAGCACCATGTACATTGCCATGAATCGCTTTAGAATCGCACCTGGGCGCGAACAGGATTTTATCGACGTGTGGAAGAAGCGTGAGACCTATCTCGACACCGTGCCCGGCTTTAAGGCTTTTCATCTTTTACAGGGGCCCAGCACCGAGGAATACACCCTGTTCGCCTCTCACTCCATCTGGGAATCGGAACAGGACTTTATCAACTGGACCAAGTCGGAACAGTTCAGAAAGGCACACGCCAACGCCGGCGGCCAGACCAAGGAGATCTACCTCGGTCCACCGCAGTTCGAGGGCTTCAAGGCCGTCTTGTAAACGGACAGGGGACGCGGGGGCTAGCCCGCCTGTCGCTGCGCCACCTTAGCCACGTGCTCGCCCTGAAAGCGGGCGATACCGAGTTCATTCTCCGAGGGCTGGCGGCTGCCGTCACCGCCGGCCAGAGTGGAGGCGCCATAGGGTGAACCGCCGCTGATCTCCTTCATATTCATCAATGCCTGACAGGAATACGGCACGCCGACGATGATATGCCATGGTGCAGCAATGTGGTATGAAACGACGTGATGGTAGTCTCCTGCCCGCCATGCTGGGTGGCCGTGGAGGTATACACGCTGCCCACCTTGCCGATCAGACTGCCATTCATCCAGTGCTTGCCGGTCTGGTCGAGAAAATTGCGCATCTGCGCGCACATGTTGCCGAAACGGGTCGGCGTACCGAAAATGATGGCATCGTAATCCGACAGCTCATCGACACTGGCAATGGGCGCTGCCTGGTCCAGCTTGACCCCCGCTTGGCGCGCCTTGTCCTCCGGAATGAGTTCGGGAACCCGCTTGATGTTCACCTCCGTGCCGCTCACTTTCCCGGCGCCCTCGGCCACGGCCCTCGCCATTGTCTCGATATGACCATACATGCTGTAATAAAGTACCAATAGCTTTGCCATGTGTGTTCCCCCTACTCGTTTTCACGGACGGCATACAGGCTGACAAGCTCGTCGTTATTGACGTTGACATTTATCAGTATGGGCTGACAACAGACTTCGCAATCCTCCACATACTCCTGGTCCCCGGCGGTGGTGTCCACCAGAATGAGGTTGGATTCGCCGCAATAGGGGCAATCAATGGTTTTGTTTTCCAGGGCCAGACTGACCATAACGTCGCCTCCTTGGTGTTAACCTAGTTGGGTTGGCACCGGTGCCGCGCCCTCGGGTCACCAGCAGCCGCGCCTGGTGGCGCCAGTCCGGTCCCGGCGTGCGATAACGAAACAGACGGGCGCCGTCATCCTCCCCGCGGCTGGATTCCTCATCGCGATAATTGAGAAAGTACCAACACTCGCCACGTTGCTCCGCGGGAGATTCGCGCGCTGGGCAGGGAAAAGGCGGCTCCACGGTCTGCGCATGTGTTCCACCGGGATACGCAGCACACTGGATGTAGACGGCTGCACCCGCAGCCCGCCTCGGAAAGGGTGAATGGCATACTGGCTACCACGCAACGGCGTTGGGAAATCGCTCTTTTCTTGCCCTTTTTAGTTATAGACCGATTCATGCCAAATGCCAGTCCGCTGCAATACGGGCAGCAGAGCGGCTTGAAAAACTCACGCTTAGGCTTTGAAACGATTATGAAATTTCAAAAAGTTCCGACACGGCGTTTAGCCAAGGGCCAAGAGATAAACTCCGAACAAACGCTCCTCCGCCAACCAATGCTTGACCGGCACGAAGCCCGCCTCGGCGGCCAGGGCGATAAACTCTTCCGGCGCGTACTTATAGGAGCATTCGGTGTGCACCGATTCAGCGGCCTGAAAATCAAAACGATGGCCGTTGACCCGCAGGGCCTGCGCCCGCTCGCTGACCAAGTGCATCTCCACCCTGCCCGCCTGCGGATTGTAAAAGGCATGGTGGCGAAAGGCCTGCGGCTCACACTCGGCATCAAGCTCGCGCTGAATGCGATGCAATAGGTTGAGATTGAACTGCGCCGTCAGCCCGGCGGCATCGTTGTAAGCGGCGTCGAGCAGCGCGGCCGGTTTTTTGGTATCCACGCCGATCAACAGCATGCCGTCCTCGCCCACGGTATTGCGGATCAACGCCAGGAAATCGCGCGCCTCGGGCGGATGAAAGTTACCCAGGCTGGAGCCAGGGAAAAACGCCAGGCGGGGCCCCTCCGGCAGTTGCTGCGGCAAGGGCATGGAATGGGTGAAATCGACGCAGGCCGCATGGATGGGCAACCAGGGAAAGGCCGCCGCCAATTGCCGCGCCGCCGACTTCAAGAAGGTATGCGAAATATCCATCGGGACATAGGCACCGGGTTGCAGCGCCTCCAGCAGCAGGCGGATCTTTTTGAGGCTGCCCGCGCCCGGTTCTATCACCACCCGGCCGCGGCCGACGAGATCGGCAAGCTCCGCCGCGCAACCATTGAGCAAGGCATGCTCGGCGGCCGGCAGATAGTACTCGGGTTGTTCGCAAATAGCGTCGAATAACTCGGAGCCGCGATCGTCGTAGAAGAACTTGGGCGGGATCAATTTGCGCGGCCGTGACAATCCCTGCACCACCGCATCGTACAGACTCAGCGTTTCGGGGGCGTGATCATGAAATGTCACCCGCGCGTCCATCACGCATCTTCCGCCAGGCGCAGACCGGTCATGGGCCAACGGTCGTGGGGATAGAAGAAATTGCGATAACTGGCGCGCACATGGCCTGGTGGCGTCAGGCAACAACCGCCGCGCAGCCCCATCTGGTTGCACATGAACTTGCCATTGTATTCGCCCATGGAACCGGCCAGCGGCTTGAAGCCGGGATAAGCTGCGTAGGGGCTGGCGCTCCATTCCCAGACATCGCCATACCACTGGCCGTCACCCGGCTGCGGATGCAGCACATTGGGGTCGGCGAAATTGCCAACCACCGCTTGCCCGGCCAACATCAGCTCCAGTTCGGCCTCGCTGGGCAGCCGTTTGCCGGCCCAGCGGGCATAGGCGTCGGCCTCGTAAAAACTCAAATGACAGACCGGCTCTTCCAGGTTCAGCGGGCGCATGCCCCCGAGGGTGAATTGCTGCCATTGGTCCTCATGCCGTTCCCAGTAGAGCGGATATTGCCAGCCTTCACGCTTGAGCAGCGACCACCCGTCCGACAGCCACAATTCGGGCCGCGTATAGCCATCATCCGCCATAAAGGCGAGGTACTCGCCGTTCGTGACCGGCCGTGAGGCCAAGCGGTGATCGCGCACCAACACCTCATGCCTGGGCGTCTCGTTGTCATAGGCAAACCCATCGCCGGCATAGCCGATCTCCATCAGGCCGCCCGCTCTGTCGATCCAAGTCATAGGCGCGGCTTGGCGCTCGGACACCGCAAGCTGCTCCGAATAGGCCGGTCGCAAGGGATTCACCGACAAGTTGTGCTTGATATCCATGAACAGCAGCTCCTGGTGTTGCTGTTCATGGTTGAGCCCCAAGGTGACGCGAAAAGCGAAATCCTGCCAGCGTGCCCCATCAACGCTATCGATCAACGCCAGCATCTGCTCGTCCACATAAGCGCGATAGCGATACACCTCAGCCACTGTCGGACGCGACAACATGCCGCGCGCAGGCCGCGGATGCATGCTGCCGACCGTCTCGTAATAGGAATTGAAGAGGTAGGCGAAGGCAGGATCATAGGGCCGGTAGGCGGTATAGAATTCAGGCAACACAAAGGCTTCAAAAAACCAGCTGACATGGGCGATATGCCATTTTGGCGGACTGGTCTCGACGATGGACTGCAGCTGGTAATCATCCATCTGCAACACAGCGCAGATACGCTCGGTTTCATCCCGAACGTCGCGATAGTCGGCGGCGAGATCGGTTTTAGTCATGCAGAGATTCGACTTTCCTGTCATCATCACTCCCTCCGCCATCTAAACCGATGGCTTTCAAGCGTCTGAACAATCATGATTGCCGGGGTATTAAAGCAATACCAATCATCCTGACTGTCGTAGTGAATTTGAAGTTAACTATAGACCACGGGAACAATACAAAAAAACAGCTCGGTTATTAGAAACCATCCAAATACTGATGGAAATAGCAAGGCGCGCCGGACAACACCCTCGATATATACGGCATATTGTAGTGGTCAAAAATTGGCCGAATAGCCGAGCATAATTGGTTGACAGCTGGCGTAGTAGGCCCTGGGTCGGGGAGGTCTTCTCCATGGATGTCGGCCGCAGGGATGCGGCCGTCAAGCTTACAGGGATGTATTCACGGCGTTCCATGGAGAAGACCTCCCCGACCCAGGGCCTCGATGTCACTCAATCATGCAAGGCTCATGCATGCATAATTTGAAGTAGTTTCGACTTAATCTGACACCTGACTTGAAAATAGTGAGGGTTACCGGTTCTGATGGAAGTGCGAACTTTCAATTAGAACCATAGAGAGGTAACCCTCATGCTCAATAGTAACGAGAGAATCATCAAACACAA
>JASBUE010000087.1 GCA_030148045.1 Candidatus Tenderia sp. | reverse complement strand
TTGCTTGTAGCCGTAACAGTCGTTGAAGGGTTTGAAGTTGTCGAGATCGCAATAGGCGATGCAGAAAGGTTCTTTTTCTTCGAGTAGCTGGTCTATCATTTCGTAGATCGGCACGTTGCCCGGCAGCATGGTCAAGGGGTTGGCATAGCGCGCGTTTCGTATCTGCAAGTCGGTGATTTTTTTCAGCAGGTCGACGACCTTACCGATGCCTTTGTACGTTCCTTCGCTGGTAATGATGAAATCGTCTTCTATGCCCATACGACTGTTGTCCGTAATGACCTTGCTCGCTTCCTCCACCATCATGGATATATCGATCATGAGCAGATTGCGGTCCATATAATCGCTCAGGGGTCTTTTCCCATGCAGCGCATGGCTGTAGGGGTTGATGAACATCTCCAGAATGGTATTGCGGCTGATCGATCCTATCGGACGTTGTTCATTATCGATTACCGGCAAAGTGGTCAGTATTTTGTTTTCGCAAAAAATGTTGATGACCTCTTTCATGCAGATATTGGGGAGCGCGGTCATGTTTTCCCGCAATAATGTGTTGATCGATTGGGACAGTCTGGCCATACGTTGGTTTGGCCCTGCCTGGTTACCCCTGAACAGGGAATCGTCCAGGAGACTTGCAGGGCGTGCATGAGGTCGGGCGAAATAATACCCTTGGCACAGATTGATGCCGATATTGCGGATGACTTCAAATTCCGCCTCGGTTTCGATGCCTTCCGCGATGACCTTGCAGTTAAGATTGTGGCTGATGTCGCGTATCGAGTGAATGAATTCCCGTTTGATCGGGTCTTCGTGGATGCCATGGATGAAATGTTTGTCTATCTTGACATAGTCAGGTCGTAGTTCGGCCCAAAGCCTTAGGCCGGAGTAGCCGGCGCCCAGGTCGTCAATGGCGATTTCGAATCCCTTGGAGCGATAATGATCGATGGCCTGCCTCAGTATGCTGTAATCCTCGTGGGGATGGCGCTCGGTCAGCTCGATGACGATCATCGACGGGCTGATACCCAGCTTGTCGAGGTAATCCTCTGTCTGAGTGCTGCTTTGTAGCAGTCCGTAGGGGCTGGTGTTAAGAAAAAGCTTGCCCGGCAGGTTCTGTTGGGTGAACTGCCGCGTGGAGGTCAGATGACAGAGTTTCTCCAGCCTCTGCAGCTGCTCGGTGTGTTCGGCCACCTCGAACAAAGTGCTTGGATTGTGCAGAGGACTGTTCGACGACCCCCGGACAAGCGCCTCGTAGGCGAAGATCCGTTGTTGTCCGGCATCGACTATCGGCTGGAAAACGGTGGTTAGATTCCCTTCTTGGAGAATTTCTTTCAAGACCGATTCCAGATAATTCATATTCATATTCTTTTCATATCCTATCGGTGACTGATTCATGCCCGTGGTTGTTATCGGTAAAACTGCCAGGAAATTGAATCAGACTGCATGACAATGGTGTGATGATTCGGCGTCAATTTTGACGGTTGAATGAAAGCAGGAGCGACAAAGGGGGCAAGCGAACCCTGGTCCTGTCTGACCAATAACCTCGGGTATTGTGGATGCGGAAGCCTAGGAGCCTGTCGGGTTTAGGGGGATTGTAGCGAGGGGGTGGGAGAGCAGCCAATTCATCCTGAACCCGACAGGCTCCTAGTCCGGGCTGAAAAAGATATCCCCGTACCAGGCGCTGGCGCGTTGTTTGGTATTGTCGCTGTCGCTCATGATGGCGACAGCGTCGATCCGGTCGATCTCTTTGCCAAACAGCCGCTTGAAATCTTGGCGCAGATTGCGCTTTTCCATGACCCATTGACCGATTTTGTCGCCGCCGGACTGTACCGCGATCATTTTGGCGTTGCCGGTATAGGCGTTGTCCCAGCGGCTGCCGACGGACTGGTTGCTGGACCAGACATAGTTGATGGCCCGGGTCTTCCAGAAAAACAGCCCGCCCGAGACGACGACGTAGACGCGTGCCGGGTAGTCGTCGCCCTGTTTGCTGCGTTCGTCATTGCCCTGGTAGATGTTATCCACCTTCCAGGACCAGTTGAGGTAGGGGGTTTTATTCAGGTCGATGTCGATTTCGCGGAACAGCCCCGAGGCGCTGGCATTTGTTTTGGCTTGGAGAACGGTGCGATTAGCCTCGCTCAGCAGTTGATAATCGGTGTGACCGACGAAAGACTCCTCTTCCCAGCCACTCAGATCGCCTTGTGAGAAATTGCCGACCGTGACACCGGCCGCCAGCACCGCGCCGCTGAGGCAGAGGGTCGCGACCGGTATCCGCCAATGTGTACTTCGACGCATTCAGACTCCCGTGGTAAAGTTTGCTTACCCAAATTGGTCGCCGCCGGCGACATTTCCTTACGACATTCTGAGCTGTTTTTCCCGTATGGCCAAAGCAAAAACCGTTTACAGCTGCACCGAGTGCGGCGCGCAACAACCCAAATGGGCTGGCCAGTGCCCCGACTGCAACGCCTGGAACTCCATGGTGGAGATGGTGGCGGTGGCCACGCCGGCCAAGGTCAATCCGCGCTTTTCCGGTTATGCCGGCAGCGCCTAGGCTGTGGTGCAGTCGCTGGCCGAGGTGAAACCGGGCGACGTTGAACGCACCCCCACCGGCCAGGCCGAGTTGAACCGGGTGCTGGGCGGCGGTCTGGTGCCGGGCTCGGTGATCCTCATCGGCGGCGATCCGGGTATCGGTAAATCCACCTTGTTATTACAGACCCTGGCCCTGCTGAGCGAAGGGTTGTCGACCCTGTACGTCACCGGCGAGGAGTCGCTGGAACAGGTGAGCATGCGCGCCCACCGTCTCAATCTCACCGCCGACCGTGTGCGGCTGCTGGCCGAGACCAACATCGAGGCCATCCTGGGCCATGCTCGCAAGGAGCAACCCCAGGTGATGGTGATCGATTCCATACAGACCATTTACACCGAGCTGCTGCAATCGGCCCCCGGGGCCGTGGCCCAGGTGCGCGAGAGCGCCGCCCAGCTGGTGCGCTATGCCAAACAGAGCGGCACGGCCCTGTTTCTGGTGGGGCATGTTACCAAGGAGGGAACCCTGGCCGGGCCGCGGGTGTTAGAGCACATGGTGGACACAGTGCTCTATTTCGAAGGGGACAGCAGCAGCCAGTTCCGCGTGGTGCGGGCCATCAAGAACCGCTTCGGCGCGGTCAACGAGTTGGGGGTGTTCGCCATGACCGAGAAGGGGCTGAAGGAGGTGAGCAACCCCTCGGCCATCTTTTTGTTACGCCATCAGGAGCAGGTGCCGGGCAGCATTATCATGGTTACCCGTGAGGGCAGCCGGCCGTTGCTGGTGGAGGTGCAGGCGCTGGTGGCGGAGAGCCACCTGGGCAATCCGCGTCGCGTCACCGTCGGCCTGGATCAGAACCGCCTGGCCATGCTGCTGGCGGTGCTGCAGCGCCATGGCGGCATCGCCACCTATGATCAGGATGTCTTCATCAACGTGGTGGGCGGGGTGCGGGTTACCGAGACCGCCGCCGACCTGCCGCTGCTGCTGGCGGGGCTCTCCAGTCTACGCAACCGGCCCCTGCCCAAGGACATGATCGTCTTCGGCGAGGTGGGGCTGGCGGGGGAGATCCGGCCGGTGCAGGGTGGCCTGGATCGCCTAAAAGAGGCGGCCAAGCACGGCTTCAAGCGGGCGGTGGTGCCCAAGGCAAACGCCCCCAAACGCGGCAGCCTGCCGGGCATGGAGATTATCGCCGTGGAACGGCTGGGCGATGCGGTGGATGTTTTCTAGGGCAGGGTTATTTCCAGTTCAGCAACTCCAACTCCCGGTTCAGCAGCGCCTCGTCCCCCAGGTTCAGCTCCACCAGGCGGCGCAGGTGGGCGACGCTGTCCACGTCGATATTCAGCACTTGCAGGCCGATCCGGCCATCCTGTTGGTGGGCCACGGTCACCTCGGCGGCGATAACGGGACCGGCGTCGGAAAACAGGATCTCGGCGTCGAGGTGCTGGCCGACCACTGCCTCCCAATTCTCCGGCGTCCGCACCAGCAGGCCGTTGAGGGAGATGTCCAGCATGGAGGTGCGCCATTCCTTGCCGTCCTTGCTGAGCAGCACGTTGGCATCGAAGGGGATGCGGCTGAAACGCCTTTTGTCTTCTGTCACGGCTGACTCCTTGTCGTTTGCATTTATTAACACGGCATATTAGGTTGCCGGGTTATAAGTCTAGTCATAGCAGTAATTCTTCCAGTAACGTCTCGTATATATCGGACAGTATATCCAGATCCGCAGTGCTGACGCACTCGTTGACCTTGTGGATGGTGGCGTTGACCGGCCCCAGTTCCAGCACCTGGGCGCCGGTGGGGGCGATGAAGCGGCCATCGGAGGTGCCGCCCGCAGTCGATAATTGGGTGTCGCGGCCCGTGACAGCACGAATGGCGCTGCAGGCGGCGCTGACCAGCTCGCCCGCCGGTGTCAGGAAGGGTTGACCGGAGAGGGTCCAGTCGATGCGGTATTTGAACCCGTGTTTGTCGAGAATGGCCTCGACCCGTTGCTGCAACTCTTCGGCCGTGGTCTCGGTGGAGAAGCGGAAATTGAACACCACCTCCACCTCGCCGGGGATGACATTGGTGGCGCCGGTGCCGGCGTGGATATTGGATATCTGGAAGGTGGTGGGGGGGAAATGGTCGTTGCCTTGATCCCACCCGATGGCGGCCAGTTCGGCCAGTGCCGGGGCAAGCTTGTGCACCGGGTTGTCGGCCAGCTGCGGATAAGCCACGTGGCCCTGAATACCTTCGACGACCAGGCGCGCGCCGAGGGAGCCGCGGCGGCCGTTCTTGACCACGTCGC
>JASBUE010000086.1 GCA_030148045.1 Candidatus Tenderia sp. | reverse complement strand
ACCGTCCGCACCTTCTTGAGGTCCTCATTGTAGGCGACGCCGAGAGCGATGTCGATTCGGCGGATGGGAAAGCGGGTCAGGGTTGTGACCTCGGACTTGATCAGCGATTCGTTGGGGATTCGCACAAACAGATTGTCGAAGGTGCGCAGCTTGACCGAGAGCAGATCGATGGAGAGCACTTCCCCCGCTGTGGTGCCGACACG
The DNA here is from genome assembly GCA_030148045.1 of Candidatus Tenderia sp. Lineage (GTDB taxonomy): Bacteria > Pseudomonadota > Gammaproteobacteria > Tenderiales > Tenderiaceae > Tenderia. The sequence goes on along the minus strand of JASBUE010000086.1, from coordinate 12,462 downwards.
GATGATGTCACCCACGCTGAACGGGCGTTCCGCCACCAGAAACAGGCCGCTGATCAGGTTGGAGGCGGAGGTCTGCGAGGCAAAGCCGATAGCCACCGTCAGGATGCCGGCGGCGCCGAGCAGCACCCCCAGGTTGAAGCCCAGTTGGTGCAGGGCGGAGACCAGGAACAGCACCAGTATGAGGTAGTAACTACCGCGCCGCAGCAGCATGATGCGGTGCGTGTCGAGTTTTTTGCCGCTGAGGCGGGTGAGTGTGCCGCTGACCAGCTTGGCCAGCATGAAGCCGACGATCACCAGGATGGCGGCGCGCACTATCAGCCAGGCTTTTTCGCTGCTGAGATAGGTGGTGATTTCGTTCCAGAATTCGCTCATTGTTGAGTTCCCCGCCTTAACTGAATATGGCATTGAAGGCACGGATCAGGGTGCCGCTTCCCGCCGCCTTGCGTGGGGTGTCCAGCAGCGTCGCGGCTTCGATTTCCGTCGGCGCCCCCTTGTCGATCTTCAGGTCGGCCATGTCGCCGTCCTGGTCGCGGGTCAGGGTGACGCGCGGGGTCCAGAGGCGTCCGTCCGCCGTGGCGAACAGGGGCAGCAGGGGCACGGGCAGACTGAGCCGTTCCAGGGTCAACAGGGAGTCGGCGCGGTTGCGGATCAACACCGGCGTGATGGCACGGTGCGGCCGCCAGGGCAGCTCATCCAGGCGTAGACGGCAGCTGGTGCGCGAGGCATAGCAGAGCTCACCCTCGCGGGTGGAGGGGCCGAACCAGGTATCGGACGGGCGGTGGATGGCGATCTCCTCCAGCCGGCGCTGTTGCTCACCCACCGTGATTTCGATCCACAGGGGAGAGCTGACGTATAGGGTGGCCTCCTGCCCCGCGGTCAGGTGAAACGGCGACCAGGGCCGGGAGACGATGGGGCGGTCGGCCAGTTTCGGTTTGATGTGCAGTTTGCCCGAGTCGTCATGCAGAATATAACGTGAGTTGTTGGCGAAGCTTTCGGGGGCAATGTCCGACTCGGTGATTTCACAGGCGATATTCTCGTCCTCACCCTCATCGCTGCGATTATAGGCGATCTGCCACTCTTCCCGTTCGTTGTGAAGCAGCAGGCTGAGCGGCCCGATATGGCAATGCAGGCTTTGTCGGCTCCTGATTATGTACTCGCCCCACCAGTGCGACGGCGCTCGCGTGTCCGGATTCATACCTTCTCCTTATAGGGAGTGATAATAGCAATAAACCACTGAACCCGGTCAATCAGAGCCAGTCCTTGCGCCTGAAAAAGATCAGCATGCCCACCACAACGAGCAGCATGACGCCCCAGATCAAGGGATAACCGTAATACCAACCCAGTTCGGGCATGGCCCAGGGGCTGTCGGGGTTCTCGAAATTCATACCGTAGATGCCGGCGATGAAGGTGAGCGGGATAAAGATGGTGGCGATGATGGTCAGCAGCCGCATCACCTCGTTGAGGCGATGTCTGGCGGAGGAGAGGTAGACATCCAGCATACTGGTGGCCATGTCGCGGTAGTTTTCCAGCAGATCCATGATCTGGACGGCGTGATCGTAGCAGTCACGCAGATAGATCAACGTGCCCTGACCGATCAGGGCCAGGTCACCGCGTAGCAGATAGCTGATCACATCGCGGTGTGGCCAGAGCATGCGCCGCAGCAACAACAGCTCGCGCCGCAGCCGATGTATCTCGGCCAGCGTAGCGCGGGTGGGTGTGTCGAGCAGCTCGTACTCCAGCGTCTCGATACGTTCCCCCAAACTTTCCAGGATCGGAAAGCCCTGGTCTATGACCAAATCGAGAATGCCGTAGAGCAGGTAATCGGCCTTGAGCGAGCGGATACGTCCACTGTGTTTTTGCAGGCGCCTGCGCAGCGGCTCAAAGGGGTCGGCCTCGCCGTTATGAAAACTGATCAGGAAGTTCTTGCCCATAAAGATGGAGACCTGCTCCAGAGCGACGCCATGTTCTCTTGAACCCGGCATGGCCATGATGACGAACAGCTGGTCTTCGTACTCGTCGACCTTGGGGCGCTGGCCGCTGTTCATGACATCCTCCATGGCCAGGGCATGGAGGCCGAACAATTCGCCGATGTTGCGTAACATTTCCGCCTGGATGTGGCCTTGAAAGTGGATCCAGGTGACACTGTCCCGTTCCAGATAGGGGCGGCATTCATCGGCATTAGTGAGCAGTTGGTCCAGGTACTCCTGGTCGGTGTAATCGATCAGGCGGATGGTCAATGCGCCGGGTTCGCCGGGGGCATGTTCCACCAGGGTGCCGGGCGGGGTGCACGGCGGATGATAGTTTTTGTCGAAATAGGGCATGGCCTGTGCGTGATCCGGATTGGCAATTCTTCATTGCTATTTTGGCGCTCCCGGGTGTAATTTTCCAGTTGATGGTCGTCTGATATGATTCGAAGCCGGAGCCGGGTGTGTGCTGAAACTGTTCGATAAGTGTTTTGAATCTGCAGGCAAGTCAGCCTTGCTGGCGATCTCGCTGACGATGGTGCTGTGCCTGGGAGCGCTGGATTATCTCAGTGGCACCGAACTCTCCTTTTCCGTCTTCTATACCGCCCCGATCATGTTGGCCGCCTGGTACGGCGGAGGCGTGATCGGGCTGGGCGTGGCGCTGGTATCAGCGGCGGTGTGGCTGCTCTTCGACCTTGCGGAAGGCAATCAATACAGCCATGAACTGATCCCGGCCTGGAATACACTGGTGCGGCTGGCCTTTTTTCTCATCATCCTCAAGCTTCTGCTAACGGTGCGTAAAACCCTTGCGCAGGAGCGGAACCTGGCCGATACCGACGCCCTGACCGGCTTGGCCAACCGCCGCTCTTTCGTTGAACAGATCGAGCGCGAGCGCCTCAGGGGCGGTCGGCAAGCCGAGCCGTTTACCATTGCCTATATCGATCTGGACAATTTCAAGTATGTCAACGATAGCCTGGGTCACGACATCGGCGACGAGTTGCTCAAGACGGTGGCCGACATGCTGCAGAGGCAGATCCGCAGCACGGACCTGGTGGCGCGGCTGGGTGGCGACGAGTTCGCCGTGCTGCTGCCGCTGACCGATAAAGTGGCCGCGGGCGTGGTCATCGATAAGCTGAATCAGCATGCCTCGGCCGCGATGGCGGCCAGGGCATGGCCGGTCACCTTCAGCATCGGCGCCGTTACCTTCAACCGGCCCATGCAGACCACGCGTGACATGATCAAGGCCGTGGACGACCTCATGTACCAGGTCAAGAAATCGGGCAAGAATAATCTCAGACATGAGGTCTGGCCGGTCCCCGTCGTGGTGCCGCACACGAGCGGTGACGGCGCCGATGCGGTTTTGTGACTCTCCGTTATCGAAGGGCGATATTTCCCTGGAGTACCCGGCCGGACTATGCTAATTTTTCGCCGCCGTCCGTTGCTTGGCCCTGGAGGTCCTGCATGATTCGTCACGCCGTGCTCGGCGACATCCCCCGTCTGGTCGAGATCGAGAAGGCCTGTTTCGATACCGACCGGCTCAGCCGCCGCAATTTTCGTTACATGCTGACCAAGGGGCATGCCGAAACCCTGGTGGCCGAGCAGGACGGGCGGCTGGTGGGTTATGCCATGGTGCTGTTCCACCGCGGCACCTCGCTTGCGCGCCTCTACTCCATCGCCGTGACCAAAGAGGCGCGCCAGAGCGGTCTCGGCCGTCGTTTGGTGGTGGCCGCCGAGCAGGCCGCGCTGGCGCATGACTGCATCTATATGCGTCTGGAGATCCGCGTCGACAACTCCGCATCCCTGAGTTTATTCGAGCATATGGGCTATCAACAGTTCGGGCGTTATATACAGTATTACGACGACCTTTCCGATGCCGTGCGTCTGGAGAAGCGCTTGGTCCAGAATATTCCGCCGAGCATGAGCGCTGTGCCGTACTACCAGCAGACACTGGACTTTACCTGCGGCCCGGCGGCCCTGATGATGGCCATGAAGGCGCTGGACGGCGATACGGAGCTGAGCCGCCACCTGGAGCTGCGCCTGTGGCGTGAGTCGACCACCATCTACATGACCTCGGGTCATGGTGGCTGCGGTCCCTACGGCTTGGCCCTGGCGGCCTATCATCGCGGCTTCGATGTGGAGATCTATGTCAAGGAGGGCGAGACCCTGTTCGTCGATTCCGTGCGCAGCGCGGAGAAAAAAGAGGTCATTCGCCTGGTGGAAGAGGACTTTCTCGATGAGATCAGCCAGCTGCCCGTCAGGCTCAACTATCATCGTCTGACGCTGGCGGAGATCATCGCCGCGCTGGACAGCGGCGCCGTACCGGTGATCCTGATCAGCTCCTACCGTATTTACAAAGAAAAATTTCCCCATTGGGTGGTGGTGACCGGCCATGACGACCGTTACCTGTATTTTCACGATCCCTACATCGATGAGGAGAAGGGCAAGACCGTTACTGATTGCGTCAACATGCCGATCTTGCACAAGGAGTTCGAACGCATGGCGCAGTACGGCAAGACCGGCCAGCACGCCGCCGTCATTCTGTCACATTCACGAGGAAAACAGTAATTCATGGTGACACAGATTATCGTTGTCGAAGATGTAAAGCACTGGCGTTTCAACGAGATTGAATGCCCGGTGGTCGATATCGACGACTACCTGACCTCGGCGGAATATTTCGCCCTCAAGAACGTCCAGGTGATCAACTTGTGCAAGGATTACCGTTATTCCAGCGTCGGCTACTATTGCTCGCTGCTGGCCGAGGCGCGCCGTCACCGCGTTATTCCATCGGTAAAGAGCATGCTCGATCTGAGCGACAAGGCCCTTTACAGCCTTGATGCCGTTATTCTCGATGAGGATGTGGAGAGAGCCTTCAAGAAACAAAACGTCACCAATGGCGCGGACGAGTTTGAGTTGCGGGTTATGTTCGGTGGTTGTCAAGAGGAGGCGCTCAACGGCCTGGCGCGCAAACTGTTCGAGATTTTTCCCTATCCGCTGTTGCAGATCAATTTCAAGCGGCTGGATAAATGGCGCATCACCACTATCCGGCCGTTTGCCCTGCACAAGCTTAAAGAGGGGGAAAAAGGATTTTTCAGCGCCGCCCTGAGCGCCTATCTCTCCAAGCGCTGGCGTACGCGCAAACAAAAGGTGCCCGGACGCTATGATCTGGCCATCCTGCATGATCCCAACGATCCGTTGCCGCCCTCCAATCCGCGTGCCCTCAAGGCCTTCATCAAGGCGGGGCGCAAGCTGGGCATCAACGCCGAGTTGATCGAGCGCAAGGATTACGCCCGCCTGGCCGAATACGATGCCCTGTTCATCCGCGACACCACCCGTATCAGCCACTATACCTACCGTTTCGCCAAACGGGCCGAGAGTGAAGCTATGATCGTCATCGACGATCCGTCCTCCATTCTGCGCTGTACCAATAAGGTCTACCTGGCCGAACTGCTGCGCGCCAATAACATCGCTACGCCCAAGAGCGTGATCCTGGGCAAGCGTGACCTGGAAGCGACCGAACAGAGCATCGGCTATCCCATGGTGCTCAAGGTGCCGGACAGCGCCTTTTCCCAGGGCGTGTTCAAAGCCGAAAATCGCGATGAGTTTCACGCCATCGCCGCACGCCTGTTCGAGAGTTCCGAACTGATTCTGGCGCAGGAATATCTCTACACCGAATTCGACTGGCGCATCGGCGTGCTCAACCGCAAGCCGATCTTCGCCTGCCAGTATTTTATGTACCGGAAACACTGGCAGATCATGAAGCATGGTGGCCGCGGGGGCTTCCAGGAAGGGGCGGCCAAGACCTGGGCGGTGGCCGAGGCGCCGCGCGCCGTAGTGGACATCGCCGTGAAGGCGGCGGGTTTGATCGGCGACGGACTCTACGGTGTCGACGTCAAGCAGAGCGACAGGGGTGTTTACGTGATCGAGGTCAACGACAACCCGAACCTGGATGTGGGTGTGGAGGACCGCTATCTGGGCGAAGAACTGTTCACCCTGGTGATGGCCGAGTTTTTGCGCCGCCTGGAAATCAAAAAATAGTTTGGCGCGCTGCAACCGTATACAACAATACAGCGGGGAGTTATGTCCGAAAACGGGGAATACATGTCATGCCAGGCGGTGTGTTATGCCGAGTCCTTCGATTTCCATGGCTTGTCGGCGGCGCTCCTGACCACCGGCCGTTGCGCCTGTTACCGGGACGTGATCTACCTGGAGGTGGAGCAGGGCAGTTGTGCCATTTTTCCTTTCGGGGTCGCCGTCTACTGGAATGTCAGAGCCGACGTGGTGGAACGGATCGATCAACAGTTGCAGCAGTTCTCGCTGCACGCCTATGAGACACGGGAGACCGAGCATTATCCCTTTATCTATGGCTGCGAGAAAAACCGCTTCACCCATGAACATATTGAACTGATTGATAACGACGCCATGAGCTTATTGGCCTTTTCGCACGCGCTGGCCCAGTCGGCGAAGTTGGCGGTGTTCGAGAAACAGGCCCAGCAGACCATCGAAGAGACCGCGGCCATTCCGCGCAAACTGGCCGACACCGGCTCCACCCATCTGTCGCGGCGTCAGACCGCCAGGATGCGCGGCAAGCTGTTTCTCACCAAGAGCGACATCATCCTCAAATATGAGCTGCTGGATACACCGGAATTTTTCTGGGAATACCCGGAATTGGAGCCCATTTACCAGACAGGGGCCCATTACCTGGAATTGAAACAGCGTACCGAGATTCTATCGCTCAAACTCGAGACCATTCACGAACTGTTCGAGATGCTGGCCGACGACCAGAAACACCAGCATTCCTCCACCCTGGAATGGATCATCATCTGGCTCATTGCGGTGGAAATCATCATCTTCCTGGTAAATGATATTATCCTGGCTCACTGATCGCGTTTTTCCCTGTGGCTCGCCTGCCAGGTGCCCACGAGCAGGCCGATGACGATACCGATGGCAAGCACGAAGAAGACCATCAGGGCGCGCGAGATCGACAGTTTCCAGAAGAAAAAGGTGATGGTGACGATCTCGGTGTTCTGCGCCGTGAAGATCACGAGCAGCAGCAAAAGCGTGACTCCCAGGATGAATTTAGTCTGTTGCATGGCGCGAACGGTCCATTATGATGTCAGTCGATGAATGCTTTCCAAGCATAGATGAATAATGGGCAATGCAACAAGCACGGCTTGATGGGGATATGACGACGGTGTCTGCGTCACAATTGGCCATAGCGACTGCAATCGGATATAAAATGGCTTAGACATCGCCGCGCTGCGGCCGTACTGCCATCAGCAGGGCAAAACGACAAAGGGTTTGCCGATGAACGAGAATAGTTGGTTCGACACCGTCTCCCAAGGCCTGGCGGCCACGATGAATAGCGTGCTGGCCTGGTTGCCCCAGGTGATGGCCGCTCTGACGGTGCTCATACTGGGCTGGATCCTGGCGCGTCTGCTGCGCCGGGCGGCAGTGCGGCTGAGCGATGGTCTGGATCGTCTTTGGCACCGCCTGACGCAGAGCCCCGGTCTTGAGACGCTGCAAACCGGCCATCCGCCCACGCACCTGCTCGGCCTGCTGGTGTTCTGGCTGGTGCTGATCTTTTTCTTCGGCGTCGCCGCCCATATCCTCGAACTGGAATTTATCACCGACTGGCTGTGGCTGGGGCTGGGCTATCTCCCCGTGATTCTGCTCAGCGTGTTGATCGTTGCCGCCGGCGTCTTTCTGGCCTCGGTGTGTCGGCGGCTGGTCGAGTCGGCCATGGTCTCCGCCGCTGTAGCGCAGGGACGGTTGTTTGCACAGGTGGTACAGGGGGTGATCATCGTCCTGACCGTGATGCTGGCCCTGGCCCAACTCGGCATCGACGTCAGCTTTCTTGCCATTGTCTTCGGCATCACGCTTGCGGCGGTGCTGGGCGCCATTGCGCTTGCCTTCGGTATCGGCGCGCGCGACTATGTCGCCAACGTGCTGGCGGCCCATCAGCTGAGGCGGCGCTATCGCAGCGGCGATACAATCAGCATTCTCGATGTGGAAGGCAGGCTGCTCTCCATCACCCCCACCCTGGTGATCCTCGACAGCGAGCAAGGGGAGGTGAGCCTACCCGCTAATCTGTTCAGCCGCCACATCTCAATCCGCATCGAAGCGCTGTCCGATGATGAGGAGTGAATTTCAACTCAGCCACGCCTTTGTCAGCCGTCATCCGGAGGCGGCGGCGCGGGTGCTGGAGCGCCTCTCCGTTGATATGGCCGCCGGATTTTTAGCGGAGGTCAAGGTGCAGATGGCGCTGCCGTTGCTGGCCGCCATGGTCACGCCCGTAGCCGCCCGTTGTCTTGCCGCCATGCCTGTGGGGCAGGCCGCCATGCTGCTGGAGAGTTCAGACAGCGACGTTGCCGCCACCCTGCTGCGCGCCATGCCGAACGAGTCGGCGGCGGCGTGTCTGGCACGGCTGCCCGCATCAAAACGGAATCGCCTGGCACGCATGATAAACTATCCCGAGGACAGTGTCGGCGGCCGCATGCTGAGCCAGCTGTTTGTCTTGCCCACGACCATTAGTGTGGCGGAGGCGCTCAAGCGGGTCAGGCAGGCGCGCCAGTTGCGCCAGCACCATCTCTATGTCAGTGACGATAAGCTCAGACTTTCCGGCGCGCTAAGCCTGGATGTTTTGCTGCGTGCCGATGGCCGACTGCCAGTGGCGCAGTTGCCGATAAGAAAGCTGCCGACCGTGCCGGTGCGCGCCTCGGTGAAGGAAGTGGCGGAGATGGCGATCTGGATCCACCATCAGTACCTGCCGGTGGTCGACAGCAAGGGCAGGCTGGTGGGTGAGCTCAATTTCACCAGACTGTATGAGGATGCGGCGCTAACCGCCGCAGCCGGGGCCGGCGGCACGCCGTCATTCCTGGAGCGGCTCTGGTTATCCCTGGCGGTTTCGATGACGGCCCTGCTCGATATGCTGTTCGACAGCCGGCGGCCGAAAAGGAATATCAATGAGCACGGCGTCTGAACACGTCGTAGCGGCACTGAACCGGGAATATCTCAACCGTTATCCCGGGGAGGCGGCCCATGAGCTGGCTTTCGCCCGTGCCGAGGAAATCAGCAGCGTATTACGGGCGCTCCCTGTGCCCCAGGCCTTGCAGCTTTGGCAACACTTGCCGGTGAGCGCCCAGGAAGAAGCCCTGCTGCAGTTGCCCGACGCCTTCATCCGTGCGCTGTTGGCTCGTGGCGAACCACAAGCGGCCGCCAGGCTCCTGCTGCGCCTGCCTGCCGAGGGGCGTGATCATTATCTCAGTCTGCTTAGCAAGGAGCGCCGCCATGAGCTGAATCAGCTGCTGGAGTATCCCGCCGACAGCGCCGGCGCTGTTATGGATCCGCGCTTTCTGACCTTACGGGCGGAGCTGCAGGTGCGGGAAGCGCTGCGCCTGCTGCAACGCCATAAACCCAAATTCAGCCGCCAGCTGTTTCTCACCGACGCAGAGGGAGCGGTGACCCAAATGGTGGAGATTCAGGAACTGGCCCTGGCCGATGGCGCCACTCCCTTGCAGATGCTGGCCAAGCCGGTGCCCGCCGTGGTGCTTGCCACCGCCAGCCGCGATGAAGTGGTGGAACAGCTGGAGAAGTACAAGATGACCGATCTGCCGGTGGTGGATATCGACGGCCGGCTTATCGGTCTCATTCGTCACGACGTGCTGGTCACGGCGGTACAGGAAGAGGCCACCGCCGACATCCAGACCATGGTCGGCGCCAGCAAGGACGAACGGGCACTCTCCAGCGTCGGCTTCGTGGTGCGCAAACGCCTGCCCTGGTTACAGATCAATTTGCTGACCGCCTTTCTTGCCGCCAGCGTGGTCGGTCTCTTCGAAGGCACCATTGCGCGCTTTACCGCCCTGGCGGTGTTGCTGCCGGTGGTGGCGGGTCAATCCGGCAACACCGGCGCCCAGGCGCTGGCGGTGACCATGCGCGGCCTGGCGCTGCGCGAGATCGGCACCAGCCACTGGCGCCGCGTGGCGCGCAAGGAAATTGGCGCCGCCTTCATCAACGGTCTTGCGGTCGCGCTTACCACCGCCCTGGGGGTCTACGTCTGGAGCGGCTCATTTGGTTTGGGGCTGGTGATCACCCTCTCCATGATCCTCTCCATGATGGCCGCCGCCTTCTCCGGTGTCATCATCCCCGTCATGCTGAGGTCGCTGGGGCAGGATCCAGCCCAGTCGTCCTCCATCATCCTCACCACTGTCACCGATGTGGTCGGGTTTTTCTCCTTTCTCGGCATCGCCACCCTGCTGGCGGCAATGTTATAGGCAAGCCTTCGGCAAGTTGGGTGGTACTGGAACTTTCTGCGATAATGCCCGCGGTTATAACAACAACAGGCAGCGCTGCTTGAGCCGGTCATGGACAGTCGCGATATCAAACAACATATCCAGCGATTGCGCGATGAACTGAACTATCACGACTATCGCTATTACGTGCTGGACAGCCCCGAAATCCCCGATGCGGAATACGATCGCCTGCTGCGTGAGCTGCAGGCGTTGGAGAGGGATCACCCGGAACTGGTAACGCCCGACTCGCCCACCCAGCGGGTCGGCGCCGGGCCGGTCGAGGCCTTCGGCCCGGTCAAACATCAGATTCCCATGCTGTCGCTGGACAACGCCTTTTCCGATGAGGAAGTTGCGGAATTCGACCGCCGTGTCAGGGAGAGACTCGGGCTAGAGCGCGTGGAGTATGTGGCCGAGCCCAAACTGGACGGGCTGGCGGTCAGCATTCTCTATGAAAACGGCGGCCTGGTGCGCGCGGCCACGCGCGGCGACGGCCTCACCGGCGAGGATGTGACCCACAACGTGCGCACCATCGCCTCCGTGCCCCTGCGCCTGAGGGGTGAGGACTATCCGGCGTTGCTGGAGGTGCGCGGCGAAGTCTACATGCCCAAGGCGGGGTTTGAAGCGCTGAATCAAAGGGCGCGGGAAAAAGGCGAAAAAGAGTTCGCCAATCCACGTAATGCGGCGGCCGGCAGCCTGCGCCAGCTCGATCCACGCATTACCGCAGAGCGGCCCCTGGCCATGTACTGCTACGGCGTCGGGCGGGTCGGGGGGCGGGAACCGGCGCCGACACATATGGCAATCCTGGGCCAGCTGCAGCGCTGGGGTCTGCGTGTCTCGCCCGACGTCAAGACGGTGGAGGGGGTGGATCAGGCGCTGGCCTATTATCGCGAGCTGGCGCAGCGCCGCGTTGAGCTGCCCTACGAAATCGACGGCGTTGTCTACAAACTCAACCGTCTCGATCAACGCGAAATACTGGGCCATGTCGCCCGTGCGCCGCGCTGGGCCATCGCCCACAAGTTCCCGGCTCAGGAGGAGATTACCCGTGTGCTGGATATCGAGGTCCAGGTCGGCAGGACGGGAGCGATTACGCCGGTGGCGCGGCTGGAACCGGTGTTTGTCGGCGGGGTGACGGTGAGCAATGTCACCCTGCACAACCAGGATGAGATAAACCGCAAGGATGTACGCATCGGCGATACAGTGATTGTCAGGCGCGCCGGTGACGTGATTCCCGAGGTGGTCGCCGTGGTGCTCTCCCGGCGGCCGGAAAAGGCCAAACCGTTCACCATTCCGGCACAGTGTCCGGTATGCGGCTCGGATGTGATTCGCGCCCAGGGCGAGGCGGTGGCGCGCTGCAGCGGCGGCCTGTTCTGTGCCGCCCAGCGCAAGGAGGCGATTAAGCATTTCGCCTCGCGCAAGGCCATGGACATCGACGGCCTGGGCGACAAACTGGTGGAGCAGCTCTGCGAACAGGGCCTGGTCCACGACGTGGCGGACCTCTATTCATTGACCCGGGACCAGCTTGCCGGTCTGGAGCGGATGGGGGAAAAATCGGCGCAAAATCTCGGTGCGGCGCTGGAGAAGAGCAAGGAGACCACGCTGGCCAGGTTTCTTTTCGCCCTGGGGATCAGGGAGGTGGGCGAGGCCACCGCCCGCAACCTGGCCGCTTATTTCACCACCCTGGATGCGATTCAATCGGCCGGCGAGGAGGAACTGCAACAGGTGCCGGATGTGGGGCCGGTCGTGGCGGCCCATATTCACGCCTTTTTTCAGCAGCCCCACAACCTGGAAGTGATCGACAAACTATTGCGTGCCGGTGTGCAGTGGCCGGTGATTGAACGGCGCGGCACAGCGACACTGCCGCTGCAGGGAAAGACCGTGGTGCTCACGGGGACCTTGTCCGGGATGACCCGCGATGAAGCCAAACAGCGGCTGCAGGCCTTGGGCGCAAAAGTGACCGGAAGCGTTTCGAAAAAGACTGACCTGGTCGTCGCCGGTGCCGAGGCCGGTTCCAAATTGAACAAGGCTGAGCAGCTGGGTGTTGAGGTAACGGACGAGGAAGGTTTTATCGCGCTGTTGCGTAAATATTAACCCGGCGCCGAGGCGCCGGGACAAGCGGAATTTGTTTTATTGGTTTATTTTGATGTCGGCCTTTTTCTGCAGCTCGGCGACATATTCAGAGACCCGCTGTTCGGCGAGTAGCTGCATCAGCT
>JASBUE010000073.1 GCA_030148045.1 Candidatus Tenderia sp. | reverse complement strand
GAGTTCCTCTACAAGACCACCGACTTCTACGCCCCCGAGCACGAGCGCTGCATCCGTTGGGACGATCCGGCCATCGGCATCGACTGGCCCCTGGACGGCGAGCCGATCCTCTCGGCCAAGGACCGCGACGGCGTGTTGCTCGCTGCCGCCGAGGCCTACCCATGAGCCGGATACTGGTCACCGGCCGCAACGGCCAGGTCGGTCATGAACTGCGCCGCACCCTCCACACGCTGGGTGAAATCGTCGCCGTCGACCGCAACGAGCTGGACCTGAGCAAGCCCGAGCAAATCCGCCGGCAAATACAAACCATCAAGCCGGACTTCATCGTCAACGCCGCCGCCTACACCGCCGTCGATCAGGCCGAGAGCGATACAGAAACAGCCATGCAGATCAACGGTACGGCCCCGGGTATCGTCGCCGAGGAGGCCAAGCAGATCGGCGCTGCGCTGATCCATTATTCGACTGATTACGTGTTCGACGGCAGCAAGACCACGCCCTATGTGGAGACGGACACACCCACCCCGGTGAGCGTCTACGGCAAGACCAAGCTGGCCGGTGAACAGGCCATCCAGGCGGTCGGCCTGCCGCATCTCATCCTGCGCACCAGCTGGGTCTACGGCAGACACGGCAAAAACTTCTATAACACCATTCTGCGCCTGGCCCACGAGCGCGAAGAGCTCGGCATCGTCGACGACCAGATCGGCTGCCCTACCTGGAGCCGCAGCATCGCCGAGGCCACCGCCCAGCTCATCGCGCAACAACTGGACAAAAATAACGGCGAATATTTCAGTGGGTGTTCGGGCATCTATAACCTGGTCTCCAGTGGCCAGGCCAGCTGGTACGGCTTCGCCAAGCATTTTCTTGAACTCGATCCCCATAAAGACCGTCAGGTTCTGAAATCGCTCAAGGCCATCGGCACGGAGGATTACCCCACGCCGGCCAGGCGCCCCGCCTATTCGGTCATGTCCACGCAGAAACTTTCAAGCACCTTCAAACTGCGGATGCCGGATTGGCAAGAATGTGTCGAGCTGATCTCAGAGTAGACTGCAACGGCCCCATGGCTATCGACCTCGCTTCACCCCCCAAACACATCTGCATACTACGGCTCTCGGCCCTGGGCGATATCAGCCATACCTTGCCCATCGTCCGCACCCTGCAAAAACACTGGCCGGAGACACAAATCACCTGGGTGATCGGCAAACTGGAGCACCAGCTGGTCTGCGACATCCCCGATATCGAATTTATCGTTTTCGACAAAGACCAGGGGCTGGCCGCTTATAAAGCGCTGCGCCGACACATGCGCGGCCGCCGCTTCGACGTATTGCTGCACATGCAGATGTCGATCCGCGCCAGCCTGGCCAGCCTGTTGATCCCGGCCCGCATCCGACTCGGCTTCGACAGGCAGCGCGCCAAGGATCTGCAATGGCTGTTCACCAACCACAAGATTCCACACAAACCGAAACAACACGTCATCGACAGTTTCTTCGGCTTTACCGAAGCCTTGGGGATAGAGGAACACGGATTGGAATGGAATATCCCCATTCCGGATGACGCCCGGGCCTATGCGGAGAAAACTATAAGCACGGATAAAAAGACTTTGATCATCAGCCCCTGCTCCAGCATGAGCTATCGCAACTGGACCGTCGAGGGATACGCCCAGGTGGCCGATTATGCGGCTGAACGACATGATATGCAGGTGGTATTGTGCGGCGGCCCCAGCGCCATTGAGCATGAATACGGCGAGAAGATTACCAGCCTGTGCCGACACAAGCCGCTCAACCTGATCGGCCAGACCGACATCAAACAGTTGCTCGCCTTGCTGAAAAAGGCGGACCTCGTCATTGCACCGGACTCCGGCCCCGCCCATTTGGCTACCGCGGTCGGCACGCCGGTCATCGGCCTGTATGCCGCCACCAATCCGGATCGCGCGCGACCCTATCTGAGTGCCGACATTGTGGTGAACAAATATCCCGAGGCGATAGAATTGCAGTACGGCAAACCGGATGCCGACCTGCCGTGGGGCACGCGCGCCCGTGCCGCGACATCCATGGCCAGTATTAAGCCTACCGATGTTACAGCGATTTTAGACGCCTATCTTTCCGATTTATCCACTGCACGACCCTGAAGGACGCGACTCTTGAATTCTCCCAGCCCAAACAGACATGGGCAAACTCAGTGGCGCAATAAGCCTCAGAGAATATTAGCCATCGAAGAAAATGGTATTTCACATTCAAACATATCGCTGAGTATTAATTACCAAGTTTATTAAACTGCCGAATGTCGCTTAGGACGCTTGAAGTATCCGAGACCTTCTCGAATTCCACAAACAAATCGGCTTCCACCAGTATTCTCGGATCGACCCCTAATCGAAAAACCTCCCCGAAGATTTGTTTCCTTGTCTCATAATCAACGTCCTTGCGTTTGCGCATGGCACGCCGATAGGCGGCATAGTTCACCCAGAGTACCAATGGGTAGGTCAACAACAGCAAAACAGCCGCGGTGTTGTTGGCACGATGGTGATGAATCTTGTGAATCTTCAACCCGGCCAACAATGCAAGCAGCCTGAGCCGCTGAATGCCGATGGAAAACACATGCCCAAAGTAGATATCGCTATCCCCCGATTTGGAATCCGAAAACCACACAGAATCAATCTCGTTGGGTGGCATGAGTTTATACATCTCTGATTCGGAAAACAGGTAACTAAAACGGGATCGCATATTGGAATAATTGGGCGTGGTCAATATCAATCTGCCGCCGGGCCTGAGGATACGGCTTAACTGTTGCAAGGCAAGGTACTGATTGGGCAGATGCTCAATACCCTCCTGACACAAAACCATATCCGCGAACCCGTCCGCAATCGGTACGTCCGACATCAAGTCCGCCTTATGACACTCCACCCCGTCCGCCTTGAATCCCTCAGGGAATAGATCGTAGGCATACACCTCGGCGCCGGCGTCACGCAACAAACTTGCCGACTGCCCTTCCCCAGCCGGCAGGTCGACGACTTTTTTGCCCCGAATTTCGTCCTGATTGCTTCTAATAAAATCGGCAACAAAGTCACTGATTTTATGGGTTCCATAAAATCTCATACCGCTCCCTTATACAAATCAGTCTTCTCCAAGGGCGACCAAGCAAGCGCCGTCTCAACAAAGTCACTAATCTTTTTGAGCACCACCCCGACGGGCAAGTCATTCTGCAATAGAGGATAGCCGCAGTCGTCTACCGTCCCCGCTCGTTCTATCATACATGCAACAAAGGGAACGTTAGGCGGCGCGGTGTGTTCCGGCCGGGTGGCCAGGTATAACCCCGCAATTGGCGTCCGGACAGCCGCGGCCAGATGTTTCAACCCGGAATCCGGCGTGACGATCAGGTCCACCCCCTCCAGCACGGCGGCCTCGATATCAAAATCCACGCGCGGCACGTGTATGTAGCTCTGCGAATAGCGCTGATATTCTATGATAAATGCTGCCGTATCCGCCTCGTGACCGGGGCTGGTCAGCAACACTGGAACGGCACCATAGTGCTCGTTCATGGAACGGGCCAGCGCCAGCATTCGTGCTAGCGGCCAAATCTTTTCGGGCCCTCCCGCACCGAGATTATAGATGACTTTGCGCTCAGGGAAGGCGTTCAAATAGGGTTGCGCGGCTTGCCGCGCCGCTTCACTGACATGATAGCGAGTACCGGGCGACACCGAATCCGGATTAACCCCCAGAGGGGCAAGCATCCCCGCCAGTTCGCGCACCCAATAACCACAAAAGGTGGGAACCTTGACCAACAGATTATTGCATTTTCGCAGCGTGGGCTGGTGATCATAGCCCAGACGAATACGCGCGCCGGCCCAGCGACTGATACGGGCGCTTGAATCGCCGGCATACAAATCCACGCAGAGGTCAAAGTGCTTGGTACGCAGATAGCGCACATGACGTATCAACGAGACCAGGTATTTCCATGCCGGCTTTTTCTTGCGGCTGAAGGTAATTATCTCGGCGACATCCGGGTGGTTGTTAAACACCTTGGCACTGCCGGGGTCGGTCACCACCACCAGCTCCGCATCCGGAAAACGCCGCTTGAGGGCCTCTATGGTGGTGACACGCATGAACACATCACCCAACAGCCCCCAGCAGAGCACACAAATGCGGCGCACCGCAGCCAGCTCGGCCTCGGTAATTGAATAGCCGTAATATTTTCTATTGCTCATCTGCATATCTCTGAGCTGAATCCATCCCTCGCGTTCCCCGGCCCGACTCAGACGCTCCCTTCAAATAGCGACGCAAGGCGCAAAAGTGCGCCTCATCGTTAAAACGCAGCTCGGCATCCTGCTTGCCCGCGGCCGCCAATCCTTCACGCAACGCCCGGTCGACGACCAAACGGCGCAGCTGGGTATAAAAATCACCGGCATCGAATGAGCGAAACAACAAGCCGTTCCGTTCATGCTGAATGATCTCCGGCACCCCGCCGCGATCACTGCCGATCACCGCCACACCGGCCCGCATCGCCTCGATCAGCACCAGGCCGAAGGTCTCTTCCCGGGTTGTCAGGGCGACCACGTCACAGGCCTGCATCCAACGCTGAATATCATTGCTGAATCCTTCAAAATGAATCCGGTCATCGAGGTTCAGATGATCGATCATGGCCTTCAGGCCGGCGACATACTCCGCATCCATCACATGGCCGACAATCAGTGCGTGCAGCGGCACACCCTCGTCTTTGGCCCGGCCTACCGCCTCGATAAGTAGATGCTGCCCCTTGGGTTCTTCCAGCCGGGAAAACAGCCCCACCAATACCGCATCCTCGGGCACGCTCCAGGAGGAATGCAGATCATGACGTTCCTGTTCCGTAATGACCGCAGCCGGAGCGGGCACCCCGTGATAAAGGGTATACACGCGCACCGACGCATCCTCCTCCAAACACTGGCGTACCTTTGCAGCCATGGTTTCGGTAATGGCGAGCAGCACATCTACCTGGCGATACAACCAGCGGTGATAAAGATCCTTTTTGCTACGAGTGATCTGCATATGGCGGGTATGGACCAGCCGCGGCGAACGTGTTGAGAAACGCTTGGCCAGCGCCGCCAAGGGCAGGTCTTTGCCCCAGTGCACATGCACGGCATCTATTTCCCGCGTGTCAATCAGTTTCGCCAAACGTCTGGCGGCAAGCAGCGGCAACGGCCCAAAACGAAGGGCGAGTATTGCTATTTCGATATCATATCGCCGCAGACGCCCGGCAATGCGGCTGCTTGGGCCGACAACCGCGAGCACCTGGTCGCCGGCGACCGCGAGGGCGGCACAGGCGCGCGCCATATACAATTCCAACCCGCCACTGTCGGGCGAGGTGCAAAGCTCGAGAACCCTCATCGCTCCACCCGGCCGGCCGGCAGATTGCGCACCCACAGATCGGCGTATTTCACAAAGGTGGAGTGCGCCGACAACAGGGCGAGCAGCAATCCCTGGCGGCCGTCGAGAAAACCGGCGCGCAGCAGATACATCTTCACAAAGCAGCCGACCCCGTGCAGCAGGCCCTGGGACAGACTCGCCCGCCTGCCCTGCGCCTGGCGTTGCTGTGCCCAGGCGGCCGCATAGTGGGCGGATTTGACCAGATAGTGATTCATATCGCGATAGGTGTAATGCAGCAGATCCCCCGCCAACATGGACTCCCGCATGCCCGCGCCGATGATCAGTTTCTCGTGCACCCGGTCGCCACCATACCCGGTGCGTTCGCGCGCATACAGACGCGCCACATAGTCGGGATACCAGCCGCTGTGCCGGATGAAACGACCGAACACCCAGGACAGCCGCGGCACGGCATAGACCACATCACGCTGGTCACGCGCCACCGCCGCCTCGATGCTGTCCCTAAGCTGCGCCGTCACGCGCTCGTCGGCGTCGAGCATGAACACCCAGTCCCCCGTGGCCTTGGCCTGGGCGCGCTGGCGCTGGATGCCGTAGCCCTGCCAGTCGGATTCGACGTAGACCTTGTCGGTATAACGCCGTGCGATCTCTACAGTATCGTCGCTGCTCCCCGAGTCCATCACCACGATCTCATCGGCCCAGCTTACGGTATCCAGGCAAGCCGCCAGGTTTTCGGTCTCGTTCCTGACAATCAATACGACGGAGAGAGTTGGCATATCAGCTCCCGGCAAGCAGCGCCTAATTTTGCCCAAGCAATTTGTTGCACAGCGCAAATACTTGATCCGCTGCAGGCACGCCGCCGTCGACGTTAAAGGCGGCCTCGTGTCCACCGTAACGCGGCCAGTACCTGAAGGGCTCGGTGCTGAAGAAGATACCGACGGTCGGCGTTCCACAAGCGATGGCGATATTCCGAATACCCGTGTCGTTCCCTACCAACAGGCTTGCCCCCTTCACCAGGGCGACGGTCGCGTCGAAATCGTCCAGCTTTAAGCCGCTCGCGTTCTTTCTGCCCTGCAAGGGCGCCATGATGGCGTCGATCGTCTCCCATTCGGCAATGCCTTGGAGCACGATATGCTCATGATCGGGATATGCTCCCGCCATCCTGTCCACCAACTCGGCAAAGCGCGCGTGGGGCCAGCATTTATCCGTGGTCGAGGCACTGGGAAAATAGACCACATAAGGCGTGTCGCGGCGGGCCGCTATGACCGGCATATCGAAACGCAGCGGATACTCGTGCGCATGCCCCAGAATATTGAGCATCTCCAGCATGGTTTCCGCCTCGAACCGCAGATCGGAGCGCAGGACCGCGACATCATAAAACAGCGGCCGCTGGATGGCGTGATAGGGAAAACCGATCTTCAACCCTGCCTTGTTCAGCTTGCAAAGCCAGAACGAGCGCGAGGTGGCCGCCAGGTCAAACAGGAGATCGTGGGCCCCCAGCTCCCTGCCGCGCCTGACCTGCTGTTTCAGGGATACACCGCGCTGATCGCAACCGTAGGCCACATGCAGGTGATCGACCAGGTCCAGCGGCGCACCGCGGGTATAGTTGGTGACCAGACTCAGGGTGATCTCGGCATGGGGGAAAAAGCGCCGCAGCTCGACCAGAAAGGGGCGCGTCAGCACCATATCACCGACGGCGGCATGGCGAATCACGGCGACGCGCTTGATATCCTGTGGCGCCAGCCGGCCGATAATCGAGGCGGCCTTGTTGCTCGCGGTGGCGCGCCAGCTGTTGGCGACCGAGCGCTTCGACCACGAGTTCGTCCGGCGATGGACGAACTGGCAGGAGATGGCCGCCGACTTCGACGCGTTCGTCGGGGACTTGCTCCGGCGTTACGAACGATTC